>NZ_CATNHG010000001.1:0-218891 GCF_950097965.1 Bacillus sp. T2.9-1 | reverse complement strand
TACATTTCTCCATTTTTGTACCATCTCATCCAAGTTTCAATTTGAGTTTTATTTTTGATTTTGTATTTGTTCATAATTTCCCGTGTTGTTAATTTTCCTTCAAGCTTATCTCTTACTACCGCCCATTTAATCTCTTTTGTATATACAGTTTTTTTGCCCACGCAAAAACACCTCCGAATAATGTCACAATACTTATCTCAAGTATTGCCATTTTGGAGGTGTTTTATATTGTCTCACTATTTTAGGTTAGTCCAGTGAATGATATAGGAGAACACTCTTCTTTTGGAAATTATCTCAAATAGAATAAAAGAATTAGAACTTCTTCTCCTCTTTCGAATTTTTCTTTTTTTTCTTTCCTTTTCCCCATTTTAAGATGGATTTTCCATTCATTAAGCACCATATAATGATGGGGGACAAAATATTAAATGTTAGAACAAAAATAACAATCATCCACAAAAGCCATTCTGTATTTATAACATTTTTATATAGCCATGTATGGTAAAAATTCAAAATATCTCCGCCTTTAAATATGTTTCTTGTCACTTGTTTATACGAAAAAAAAACCTTTTATACATTTTCTTGTTCAGCGAATAGAAATTCCTTCACTTGGTTAGGAAGAATAATAGTAAATAGTAAGGGTGGACGATATGGAGACAACAAGCAAAGACAAAAGGTTCACAGCGGAATTAGAAAAAAATATAGCGATAATTAGAAGGGAATTAGGAGATAGTATCGACCTTGTTAAAAGGAATATTTTCTTTCTAGGGAATAGACAAGTTTCCTCCGTTCTTTTTTATATTGACGGTCTCGCTAGTGTAGAGCATGTGGAAAAAGTAATAGATGCGATGATGTTTGAAGGAAATGAATTTATTAAAAGAAATCAATTATTAATTTCCGATCTTCAAACTTTGATTGAACAACATGTTTTAATGAATACTTCTTTTTCCTTGATTGAAGAAGTGGAAAAGGCCCTTATAGCAATCCTTTCTGGTGATAGTATTCTTTTTGTAGATGGGTGCCAAAAGGCTTTTCATATCCAAACAAAAGGATGGGACACAAGAAGTGTGGATGAGCCGCAAACAGAGCAGGTTGTCCGCGGATCAAGAGATGGCTTCACCGAAAGTATACGTACTAATACTGCGCTAGTTAGAAGAAGAATCCGTGATCCAGAGCTAAGGTTAGAAACAATGAGTATTGGTTTACGGACAAGAACAGATGTAAATATTGCATACATTAACGGAGTAGTAAAAAAAGGATTAGTAGATGAGGTAAAGAAGCGATTAAATCGAATTCAGATTGATGGAATTCTGGAAAGTGGATATATAGAAGAAATGATCGCTGATTCTCCTTTTTCCCCGTTTACTACCATAATGAGTACAGAAAGACCAGATAAAGTGGCTTCAGCTTTGTTAGAGGGACGAGTAGCTATTTTTGTCGATAATACACCGTTTGTTTTAGTAGTTCCTACATATTTTTGGCAGTTCTTGCAGGCGAGTGATGACTATTATATGGGATTTATGGCAGGGAGTTTTTTTCGAATCATTCGCTATATTGCCTTTATTATTAGTCTCACGCTTACTTCAATTTATGTCATGCTAGTCAGTTTCCATCAGGAGATGATTCCTACTCCATTAGCATTAACCATTGCATCTGGGAGAGAAATAGTACCATTTCCCGTCCTTTTAGAGGCGCTATTAATGGAGATTACCTTCGAATTAATGAGGGAAGCGGGGCTCCGGATGCCAAAGCCGGTTGGGCAGGCTGTTAGTATTGTGGGCTCTCTTGTTATTGGACAGGCAGCTGTTCAGGCAGGGATTGTTTCCCCTTTTATGGTTATTGTAGTAGCGGTCACTGGGATATCGTCTTTTGCAATACCAAATTATTCTGCCTCTTACTCCATACGGTTAATTCGCTTTCCTTTATTAATTGCATCAGGAACGCTAGGATTACTTGGCTTTTCGGTTATGTTTACTTTATTGGCAATTCATGCGCTGAGTATTCGTTCTTTTGGGGAATCTTATTTAGCCCCAGCAACTCCTTTTCAACCAAATGATCAGAAGGATACACTTATTCGCTTTCCTTGGTGGGGGATGAAAAAAAGACCTCAGCTTGCAGATGGTGACACGATAAAATTAGGTAGCCATCAGAAGCCAAAACCACCAAATAAAGTGAAGGATCCAATAGAGAAGAATAAGGACAATCAATCAGAATCAGGAGGGGAAGAAAATCAAAAACAAGAGACTAAATCAAATATGGAAAGCAGAGATAATAGCGATATAACAGGCTTAAGAAGATGGAAAAAGAAAACCGGGGATAATAAAGGAGAGAAAAGAAAGGAATGAAGCTAGCTAAGTTTTTTATTTTCATTATTTTTAGTTCATTATTATTGACTGGTTGTGCTGGCAAAAGAGAAATCAATGATCTTGTCCTAGTAATGGCAGTTGGGATTGATAAGGGGTCAAAGGATGGAATGGTAAAGGTTACGGCACAAGTTTCTAGACCGGGAGACGCCAGGGGACAGACTGGTGCTCCTATAGGTCAATCAGGAGAAACATCATGGAATGTTGAAGCAGAGGGAGAGACTATTTTTGAAGCGATTCGAAATTTGACTGGCATTTCGTCGCGAAGAGTATTTTGGGCACATAATTTTATTATAGTAATAAATGAAGAAGTAGCAAAAGAAGGCATCGGAGATATTATTGATTTTTTTACAAGAAACCCAGAACTTCGAATGAGAACATTGGTTGCCCTTACCCCAGATAAAGCAAGTGAAATTACATCTACAATAACAAGTTTAGAAGTAGTTCCTGGAGAAGCATTAAGTAAATTATTTCGATATGCCAATATTTCAACCCTTGCACCCCATACGGAAATAAAAGACTTGCTAGCAGCATATTTAAGTGAGTCTACAGAGCCCATACTTGCAAGGCTAACCCTTGAAGAAAGAAAAATTGATAGTCTTAAACCAGAGGAAGGCGCAAAAGTGAACCAAGTTGAGTTATCTGGAGCAGGTGTTTTTAAAAACGATAAATTGGTAGGGATATTACAAGCAGATGAATTGCAAGGAATTATTCTTTTTAGAGACAAGATTGATTCAGAAGTAGTAGTTATTGATTGTCCTAAAGAACCAAAGAATGAGATTAGTGTCGAGTTAAATAAGCAAAAGTTTGATGTGGAACCAACTTATAAAAATGATAAAGTTAGTTTCAATGCTAAGCTAGATGCTACTGTCACTGTAGTAGAAGCAGGCTGTCCATTCTCTATTAGTGATAAAGAAGCTGTAAAACAATTAGAAAAGTCTGTAGAAGCTAAATTAAATGATGACATCAATAAGTCTATTGAGAAAATCCAAAAGGAATATCAATCCGATGTATTAGAATTAGGAAAAGTATTTCAAAATAAATACCCATATGAGTGGAAGAAGATGAAAAAGGATTGGGCAGATACATTTGCAAATGCAGAGATAACTCTTAGCATTCAAGCAAATGTAGAAAGTGGTTCATTATTATTCCAGCCTACAATATCTGGGAAAGAAAGGGAGGGAGAATAATGAAGGTGCAGATATCCAATGGTATGCTAATGGCATTAATTATCAATATGCTTTATGCAAAATCCATTGGCATGACACAAGGAATAATGGCACGTGAAGTGAAAGGAGATATTTGGATATCAACTTTCTTCTCCACTTTTCAGGGAGTTCTTCTAATTGCTCTAATCGTTATAGTAATGAAACGTATACCTGAAGGAGATTTAATTGATCAATTTCACCGCATTTTAGGGAAATTTCCCGGGAAACTTGTCGCTATTTCTGTGTTTGTATTTTTTGTGGGCGCATATGGGAGTATTATGGCAACATTTGTTTATCATTTAAAAGATTATTTCTTGCCAGAGGCTCCCACCTTATTATTTGTTTTAGCTGCCTTCTTAATCGGTATTTATGCTATTCATTTTGGAATTGAAGTGGTTGCAAGAATGGCATTGATTGGAGTATTCTCTATAATTGCTTTGAACATCTTGCTAATGCTTGGATCTCTTAGTAATTTTGATATAAGAGAGCTTCAGCCAGTTTTTCAATCAGGATTTAAAGAAACGGTTTGGGCGAGCCGTCATCATAATACAGATTATGCGATGGCTGCCATGATGATTTGTATGATTCTTCCTTTAGTAAGGGACAAAGAGACATGGATAAAATCTTCCACAGCAGGTATTTTTTATGGTGGAATAATCATCGTTATGTGGCCAATTCTCGAAACAGGAGTGCTTACAGCAGACGTCGCAGCCCAGTATATTGTTTCCTGTATGCAAATGGCAAGGAGTGCGGAAATTGGTCTTTTTATCCATCGTTATGAAATGATTATGATTGCATTTTTTGCGTTATCGATTTTAACTCAAATTATTATGGCATTTCTCTGCTCATCCATAGCTGTTCAAAAGCTATTGGGATTAAAAGATTATCGTCCAGTTATTATTCCTGTAGGTCTTATTTTAAGTGGCTCTTGCTATTGGCTAGTAAAGGATCATCATCGAGCAATGCATTTTATAGAAGGTCCATGGGTATATTTGAGCATTGGAACGGTGGTTGGATTAATTGGTATATTATGGATTTCAGGTCTTGTTTTTCGTAAAAAATGGAAAGCAAATTATGAGGTAAAGCAATAGCTTAGTCGTTTTCTCTTAAGGGTGGAGGTTACTATAACCTTGCACCTTGACTGGGTGAATTGCATAGATTAATACATCAAAAAAGAAAGGGGAAAAATGATGTATTTTCAGCCTTATTATCCTTACTATGTTCAACAAGTATCTCCACAACAAAATAGAATAATCTTCCCGCCGATTGGTGGAGGGACTGTTCCACATATACCTCCAATCGGAGGAGGCGTTTTGCCGCCATTTCCTGGAGGTGAAATGCCACCAGCAGGTCCAGGAGGACATCCTGCTCATCCGGATGCTCCAAATATTGGGGGTGGAGCAGATCACGGACCACCAACAACACCGCCACCATCCTTTACACCACAATTAAATCAGTCGTCTGTAAGTACTTTTGCAGTCGATTCTGGTTCAATGAGACCTTGTCTGTTCCGTTTTACTTATGTTTGGCTAGAGAATGGTCGAGGATTTTGGTTCTATCCAACTTTTGTTGGACGACATTCCATTGCAGGATATCGTTGGCGAATGAATCATTGGTCTTATTACGGCACAGATACTAACCGCATTCGTTCTTTTCAGTGTAATTAATAATAATAGAAAGGGAGGTGAATATAAAAATGTTCACCTCCCTATTCTGTTGATGAATAAATAATAATGAAAACCAAAAGAAGCAGATGCTTGAGGGAAAGTGGTGTTCATAGGGAAGATGAAAACCAAAAAGTGCAGGCAACAGAGAAAAAGTGGTGTTCATCCGGAAGATGAAAACCAAAAAGCAGAGGCAACAGCAGAAAAGTGGCGTTTATCCCAAAAACGAAAGCCGAAATTCATAAAAAATAAGGGGAAACCGGCGTTGCCTTAAACATAAAAGCCAGAATTCCCCATTGAATAGGAGACAAACAGCGGAATGTACCATTCTTCTCTCCAATCAGGACGGCTACCTAAATAATATTCGCCTTACCATAAAAGTAACAACCTAACTTGCTTCTTCCCCACGCAAAATAGGTCCCCACCCAAAATATGAAATAACAAAATCGAAGCATAGTAGAAGTCGAATTATTTTGCATCAGCAATTAGTTGATCTTTAACGTACATCTCGTCTTCTTCTAAGGAAAAGGCCTTTATGGCAACTTCAATTGCTAATCGATTAGACGAATGCATAAAGTCGGGGCCGAGAATTCCTTCAAGCTTCTCTATGCGGTGATAAAGGGTCTGTCGTACGATAAATAAGCGCTCAGAAGCTTCTTTTTTATTGCCGTTACAGTCTAAATAGATAGTAAGCGTTTTAAGGAGTTCGCTATTATTCACTCGATCATAATCGATCACTTTTCCTAGATGAACGTCGATATACGCTTTAATAATATTCGTTTTTAATAATGGAAGAACTAAATGGTAGATTCCTATTTGCTCATAAGTATGGGAATCAATTAATTTTTTCTGTTTTAAGAGGATGATTTGCTTTGCTTCTTCATAGGCAGTTCTTGCTTTAATTGGTTCTTGATGAATGGAACTGATACCAAAAAATGTTTGTGCAGGAAAATAAGTCTCAGTAAGTTTTGATATTTTATCAGTGATTTGTTGCCAATTTACTTTTTTTTCTTTGGAGAGATTCATATATATCATTACTATTAATTCTTGGTGTCGGAAGGAGATGATGGGATGAAATCCTAATTTGTTGAAAAAAGGGCGTAATAATGTTAAGAGATAGAGTTTAAATTCTTCCCCTTTACTGGAATTAACTTGTTCATCTTCAAGTAGTGGCCAGCAAATAAGTCGGAAAGAATGGGAAAAACAATACATTGGTAAGATGTTCTTTAGCTGGTTACTTTCCAAGTTTTCCATGTTAAGGAGTGAATGAATCAGCTCTGCCTCGTCGCTTTGCTTTCGTTCTTCTATCGTTCGATTGCGAAGGAGAATATGAGAAAGTGCAATTGATGCTCGATCTAACATAAGAGCAGTAAGCTCAGAGGAAGGGAATTTGCTAGTTTCTATTAATAGATAGCCCCAAACTTGTTCGAATACTTGCACTGCATTCACGCTAAATGATTTGTTATTTAAACAAAATGTTGATAATGTTTTTGGTTCATTTGAATGGTTATTTATTAATTCTCTAATGGCAGCTTCCGTTTCCCCTTGATTAGTAGGGTAGTAGTATTTTTCATTACTTGTAATGAAAAAGCATGGACTTTGGAAATATAGAGATAGCTCCTGAAGGATTTTTAGTATTCCGTTAGGTTGCAACGAAAGCTTATTAAAATTCTGAGATAAGCGGTCAAGATCCAACATATTTTGATGATGTCGATTAATCAACAGGGAATGAATATCTTGGGTTATATCAATGAATCTCACCGTTTTCTCAAAAATTATGATTGGATAATTTTGTTGTTCTGCTAAAGATAAAAGGTTCCTAGGAATTTCATGCATAAAAGAGCCTAATTCAATACATAATCCAGCTGTTTGCTTTTTTATCAATGTTTCTACATAGTTTCTTTGATTATCAGAATCTAATAATCCGATGCCAGTAGTTAAAATTAATTCTCCTCCATTGATAAATAAATCGATATCCTTCACTTCTAATATATGACACCAATTAATTACTCTATTTAATCCATTTACACCTGTCAATACTTTCGCGTGCTGAAACGTATGTCGTTTTAATGCTTCTTCAACCGTTAATTTGCCAAGAACCATTTTGAGCACCCTCCTAAATGTAAAATAAAATATTAAAACATTTGACACCATGTAAAATGAAAATAGTGAGAATAATCTGTAAATTATATAGTATCTTAGTTAACAAGCATCGTCAATTAATTGTCCTTTCTTTTATGGCAATTAAAAAAGTACGAATGCTTAACCTGTTTTTAAGGAGTGGTTCCATGGAAAAAACAAAGACAGATTCATTAATTGAACGGGATCAAAGTAATGTTTGGCATCATATCTCTCCATATGTTGAAGAAAACCCAGCAATGATTGCTGTTAAGGGGGAGGGATCATGGATTATCGATTATGATGGGAATCGCTACCTAGATGGAATGTCTGGACTCTGGTGTGTCAATATCGGATATGGAAGAGAGGAATTGGCAAAAGCAGCATATGAACAAATGAAAGAATTATGCTATATGCCCTTAACCCAAAGCCATATTCCGGCTATAAAGCTTGCAGAGAAAATTAATGAATGGCTAGAAGGAGAATATATGATTTTCTATTCAAATAGCGGTTCAGACGCGAATGAGGTCGCCTTTAAATTAATTCGTCAGTATCATCAGCAAAATGGAGAGCATGGTCGATTTAAATTCATTTCAAGACACCGTGCCTATCATGGAAGTTCAATGGGAGCCTTATCGGCAACGGGACAGGCACTTCGAAAATATAAATATGAGCCCCTTGCAAGTGGATTTCTTCACATCTCACCTCCAGATTCCTATCGGAGACCCGACAATATGTCAATAGAGGCATTTCATTCTATGTTGATGGAAGAATTGGAGAGAAAAATAATTTGGGAGCAAAAGGAGACAATTGCAGGGGTTATTATGGAGCCGTTGATAACGGGAGGAGGAGTATTAATTCCGCATCCTTCTTATCTAGAAAAGGTACAGGAGCTTTGTAAAAAATATGGAATCTTACTTATTATGGATGAAGTAATTTGTGGCTTTGGAAGAACTGGCAAGAAATTTGGTCACCAACATTTTAATATCAAACCAGATATTGTAACGATGGCTAAAGGGTTAACAAGTGCTTATTTACCTTTATCTGTAACAGCTGTTAAAAAAGAAATTTTTGAGAAGTTTAAAGGAACAGAAGAAAATGTCCATTTTCGCCATATCAATACCTTTGGTGGGAATCCATCTTCTTGTGCTGTTGCCTTAAAAAATCTCGAAATATTAGAAAAGGAAAATTTAGTAGAAAAATCTGCTCAGAGTGGGATATATCTTTTAGAACATCTAAAAAATGGCTTACATAGTCATCCAAATGTGGGAGATATAAGAGGATTAGGACTAGTTTTGGGTATAGAGCTAGTCGAAGATAAATTTACAAAGGTGCCTGTATCATCTAAATATATGGCTAAGATTGTTGCAGAATGTAAAAAAGAAGGACTTATAATAGGGAAAAATGGGGACACAGTTGATGGATACAATAATATTTTAACACTTAGCCCGCCATTATCATCTACAGAAGATGACCTAAACTTTATTATTTCTGTCTTAATGAAAGTGCTACAAAATAATCAATCGACTCAGAAAGTTCTTTCTTAGATAAAAATCGAAGTACCAAGAATATTAATTACGAAAGAAAATCTAACATGTTTAGCAACAATTTTAAGAAAATAGTAGGATATTGTTAATTTTCTATAAAATCCATTTACTAAATATGTCAATCAGCTTATAATAGGGAAATCTTATCCTATAAATGTTATGAAAACTAACATCATCAATCGTAACTTCTTCTTCGTCGTTTAACATTAAAACAACTATTCTACTTATTCTACAACAACACTTACTTAAACAGATTTAATTCCATACAAGACTCCGACACGGTAGAGAATTTTTTTCATGTCCAATAGGCTGTGATTTATTTAATACTAATTAAAGAGTTTGTTGTATAAACAGCCTATTAATTTTTCTTAATCGCAATTTAATAACCAATTTAAAGGAGGTCGATTATGAGAAAATCTAATGCTACGCTTTCTTATGAACAGTTATTGGCTAATTTCTCTGAAGTAGAAGAAGCACTTTCCAATCAGGAGGCATTAGAAGAAGCAAATCGTTGTCTATATTGTTATGATGCGCCTTGTATAACGGCTTGTCCAACTGGTATTGATATCCCTAGTTTTATTAAAAAAATTGCTTCAGGAAACTTGAAGGGATCTGCGAAGACAATTATGTCAGCAAATCCTGTCGGGGCAAGTTGTTCTAGAGTCTGTCCAACAGAAGAATTGTGTGAGGGAGCTTGTGTGCTGAACAATTCAACAAAACCAATTATGATTGGAAACCTTCAGCGATATGCAACGGATTGGGCGAGGTATAACAACCAGGTACTATTTAAGCGAAATGTCCCTCCAATAAATAAAAGCATCGCAATTGTAGGCGGTGGTCCAGCAGGACTTTCAGCAGCAAGAGAACTGGCGCTACTCGGGTATAATGTCACTATTTTTGAAGCGGAAAGTAATGCGGGAGGTTTAAATACATATGGAATTGTTTCCTTCCGCCTCCCAAAAGAAGTTTCTTATTGGGAAGTAGAACAAGTAAGAGATTTAGAAGTTGAAATCCGGACGAATACAAGGGTTGGAGAGGATATTTCTGTACAAGAGATTCTTGAAAACTATGATTCGGTATTGCTTGCGATTGGAATGGCTAATGTACCTAATATAGGTATTCCAGGTGAAGCATTAACTGGCGTTTATGATGCGATTGAGTTTGTAAAAGAAACAAAGACAAAGCCATTATCGACAGATTTAATTGGAAAAAGGGTTGCGGTAATTGGCGCTGGAAATACAGCGATAGATGCGGCAACTTGTTCCATTCGCTTAGGCGCCGAGAATGTCAAAATAGTATATCGGCGTACAGAAGCCGAAATGTCTGCATATGATTTTGAGTACGAATTTGCAAAACAGGATGGCATTGAATTCAGATGGCTAACTGCTCCGAAAAAAATTATTGGGAATGAAAAGGGAGAAGTTATTGGCTTAGAATGTGTCAAAATGATGCTTGGAGAACCAGATGCAGATGGTCGAAGAAGACCTATTGAACAAGAAAACTCAGAATTTATATTGGAAGTAGATGCTGTAATTAAGGCAATTGGGCAATCTAGATATATAGATTTAATCGAGGAATTCGGATTAGAGCATGATCAAGGAATTGTCAACATTCACTCTGCAACCTATCAAACTAGTAATAGTAAAGTATTCGCATGTGGTGATGTTATATTTGGAAAAGGGCAAGGTGAGGCTATGGTTGTATCAGCGGCACAGCAAGGGAAGGAAAGTGCCTATCGTATTCATCAATCTTTTCTTTCGAAAAAGATGGAAACCGCATAACAAAGGAGGAATAGCATGGCAGACTTACGTGTTGATTTAGCAGGTATTAAATCACCAAACCCGTTTTGGCTAGCTTCTGCTCCGCCAACAAATTCTGGTTATCAAGTGCAACGCGCCTTTGAAGCGGGTTGGGGAGGTGCTGTGTGGAAGACACTAGGAGATCCGATTTTAAATGTATCCTCAAGGTTTGCAGCTGTAAGCTTTAATGGGCAAAGGGTTGCGGGTTTTAATAATATTGAATTAATTACCGACAGACCATTAGATGTAAATTTAAAAGAAATATATGAAACAAAGAAAAGATTTCCCAATCATGCCATAGTTGCTTCTTTAATGGTGGAACCAAAGCAGGAAAAATGGCATGAAATTGTTAAAAAAGTAGAGGCAGTAGGTGTTGATGGATTAGAACTTAATTTTGGCTGTCCACACGGAATGGCAGAAAGAGGAATGGGGGCTGCATCTGGGCAAGTTCCAGAGTTGGTTGAAAAGCAGACATATTGGGTGAAGGAAGTAGCACAGACACCTGTAATTGTAAAATTAACCCCTAATATAACGGATATAACTGCAACTGCAGAAGCAGCAGTGAATGGAGGAGCAGATTCCATTAGTATGATAAATACAATTAATAGTTTAGCAGGGGTAGATATTGATACTTGGGATACGATTCCTCATGTTGCTGGAAAAGGGGCCCATGGTGGCTATTGTGGACCAGCAGTCAAGCCAATCGCATTGCATATGGTAGGAGAATGTGCTAGAAATCCATTAATTAATGTTCCTATTTCAGGAATTGGCGGCATCTCCAATTGGCAAAATGCTGTGGAATTTATGCTAATGGGAGCAACAAATGTGCAAATCTGTACAGCTGCTATGCACCATGGTTTTCGAATCGTCGAAGATATGATAGATGGGTTGAATAATTATTTAGATGATAAAAATCTTTCATCTGTTATGGAATTAGTAGGGAAATCTGTACCGAAATATTCGGACTGGGGAGACCTCGATTTAAATTACCAAATTGTAGCACAAATCAATAATGACGTTTGCATCAATTGCAATAAATGTCATATTGCTTGTGAAGATACAAGTCATCAATGTATTGACATGCTAAAGGATAGTAATGGAAAAAGCTATTTAAAGGTAAGAGAGGAGGATTGTGTAGGATGCAATCTCTGTTCCATTGTATGTCCAGTGGATGGAGCCATTGAAATGATAGAAGTTGCTCATTCTATGCCTGCGATGACATGGAATGAACGACAAGCCGTAATTGGAGCATTTCCTACTGCATTAGGAATAGGAAATAAGTAAATTTTTTCAGCTGAAAAAGATAATGTTCAGACCTAAAAAGTAAATGGAGGAATGACCATGAAAAAAATTATTAAAAATGGTTGTATTGTAACAGCAACTGATACGTATAATGCAGATATTGCAATGGAAAATGGAGTAATTACCCAAATTGCCGAGAACATAATAGATCTTCAGGCTGAAATCATTGATGCAAAAGGAATGTATGTTTTTCCAGGAGGCATTGATCCGCATACGCATTTAGATATGCCGTTTGGGGGGACAATGACGAAAGATGATTTTGAAACAGGAACAATGGCTGCTGCGTTTGGAGGGACGACTTCTATTATTGATTTTTGTTTAACGACGAAAGGAAAAAGCTTAAAAAGCGCAATCGAAACTTGGCATGCCAAAGCTAAAGATAAGGCAGTGATTGATTATGGATTTCATTTGCAAATAGTAGAAGTAACAGATCTGGTGCTAGAGGAACTACAGGAAATGATCACAGAGGAAGGCATCACTTCCTTAAAAGTATTTATGGCATATAAAAATCAATTTCAAGCGGACGACGAGACATTATTTAAGACGTTAATAGCAGCAAAGGAATTAGGCGCACTAGTTATGGTTCATGCAGAAAATGGGGATGTAATTGATTATTTGGTAAAAAAGGCATTGGAAGAAGGAAATACTGACCCCATTTATCATGCATTAACAAGACCACCAGAAGCAGAAGGAGAAGCAACAGGTAGAGCTGCAACATTAACACAGCTAGCCAATTCACAACTTTATGTTGTCCATGTTTCCTGTGCAGAAGCAGTGAAACAATTAGAGGAGGCTAGGAAAAAAGGAGTAGATATTTGGGGAGAAACATGTCCTCAATATTTGGTATTAGATCAATCCTATTTGGAAAAGCCTAATTTTGAAGGAGCGAAGTATGTATGGTCTCCGCCTTTAAGAGAAGCTTGGAATCAAGATGTATTATGGAATGCATTGAAAACTGGTCAACTGCAAACATTAGGATCAGATCAATGTTCATTTGATTTTAAAGGACAGAAAGATTTAGGGAGAGGCGATTTTTCAAAGATACCGAATGGTGGACCAATTATTGAAGATAGAATGAGTATTTTATTTTCTGAAGGTGTAAAAAAAGGAAGAATTACCTTAAATCAATTTGTAGAGATAACTTCCACTCGTGCTGCCAAGTTATTTGGTCTATATCCGAAAAAAGGAACGATTGCTATTGGTGCAGATGCTGATATCGTTCTTTTTGATCCAGAGACAGAAAGAATAATTTCCGCTGAAACACATCATATGGCTGTTGATTATAATCCGTTTGAAGGCATGGAGATTATAGGAGAGCCAGTTACGGTATTTTCAAGAGGAGAATATGTGATTAAAAATAAAGTATTTGTAGGGACAGCAGGTAAAGGTCAGTATTTAAAACGTGCAAAGTATGGAGAAGCATTATCTGCAAAAAGCAAATCACTAACAATGAAGTAGTAATGTATGATTTTTGAATTCTTAATATTCTGAATAAATAAAAGGAAGGTGTTTTATATGTCCCAAAAAAGTAATTATTTAAAATCTCCTGATTTATTGCCGATTAGTCACGAAAAACGAAGTATTGGACCATTTGGTTTTGCGGTTATTTGGGTAGGGATGGCAATTGTACTGGCGGCATTTGCCATTGGCGGGGGAGGGATTATAAACCTTCCTTTAGGTATGGTTATCTTAGCAACAATCATCGGTTCAGTAGCTATAGGAATTCTTATGACGATTATTGGCGATATAGGGGTGGAGCATGGCCTATCGTTTCCTGTTTATATGAGGGCTCCATTTGGAACGATTGGGACACATATTCCTTCTATTGTAAGGGGGGTTACTGCCGCTTGCTGGTTTGGAATTAACACGTATTTTGGATCGACTGCCATTAATGCCATATTAAATTTATTATTTGGCTTTGACAATTGGCTAGTATGCTTTTTTCTCTTTGCTGCATTGCAATTATTAAATACTTCATTAGGGATTAAATCAATTGAACGATTTGCTGATTTGGCGGCACCTATTATTATCCTCATCTCATGCTGGATGTATGTCTCTTTATCTGATAAAGCCATTGCAGATGGAAAGGATGTGTGGACTTGGGTGGAAAGCCCTGTAACAGGGGGAGCTGCTTTTACAGCATTTATGGTCATTGTCATGAGCAATATGGGATTTTGGGCAACATTAGCTGCCGATATGCCTTCTCTCTCTCGTTTTTTTAAAGCACCAAAAGAAGAAAGAAATTGGTTTAAAAGAAATAAAACACAGCTACTAGGAAGCATTGTTGTAATGCCGATTGTGAATACATTTATGATTATCATTGGTGCAGTATCCTATATGGCTGTTTCTAACGCAGATCCTGTCGTTGCTTTGCAAGAAGCTGCAAGTGGTTTCGCATTAGGAATCTTATTATTAATGATTGTTCTTGCACAGTGGTCTACAAATACATCTGCTAACGTTATACCAGCAGCCACTATTTTTTCAAATGTAGGTGGACCAAAGATGCCTTTTTGGGTAGGCGTGGTGATTGCAGGAATTATTGGTGTCATTGCACAGCCATGGAGTTTATTTGAAGTATTAAATAGTGCCCTGCTTGTTATCGGCGGAATTTTAACATCCATTGTAGGAATCTTGTTTGCAGATTACTATCTTTTAAGAAAAAGAAGGGTAAATGTCATCGATTTATATGAACCA
This sequence comes from Bacillus sp. T2.9-1, assembly GCF_950097965.1. NCBI lineage: Bacteria > Bacillati > Bacillota > Bacilli > Caryophanales > Bacillaceae > Bacillus > Bacillus sp. T2.9-1. Next base: position 204,199 of record NZ_CATNHG010000001.1, on the reverse strand, counting down.
GATGGACAATTTCGATATATGAAAGGAATAAATCTTGCTGGATTCATCGCTTGGATTGTTGGTGGAGTGCTGGCAAATCTTCTTTCTTCTTATTCTTCCATCGTTGGTTTTGTTGTAGGATCAGGGCTTTATTATGTATTGGCAAAATATTGGTGGTTTAAAAAATATCCACAAGCAGAAATAGAGGATCCTTGTGATGAAAAATATTTAGGTATCACGGTAAGTCATGACTGGTATATTGATGGAGCAGAAGAGGAAGCTACAGAAATAGAGGATGCAATGGTGGAAAGAGTTTAGTTACTAGAATGTAATTGGAAATATTTAAACAGCGACAGTAAGTGAATGGGAAGCTCCCCTGCTTGAAGTAGATTTATCTTGAATAAATAATCATGTTGAATCCCGTGAAGAAAGACTTTTTAAAAAGGAGGAGTTAGATGTCCGATTATCAGAAATTCTTACATGAGCGTGACCAAATAGATTATTTAATTTCGGACGGCTATCGAATAAAAAGTATATTAGAAGATTTAAATGGTGCGATGGTTCAACTAGAAAAACAGGATAGAACTAATCGACTAGTAGAACAGCAAACACTACGAATCCATACGGCTAACGGAAGAAAATACTTTTCTGTGCTTTTACTAGAGCAATTAAAAATGCATCACGCTTCAAAAAGTTAAAAAAGGGAGTGAATCAAGGATGGAGGGCCAAAAAGTATTAATAAATGGTGATCGCTTAAAAGCTTCATTAGAAAAATTTGCAGACTTTGGTAGGACAGAAAATAATGGCGTTACGAGACTTGCCTTGTCAAAAGAAGATGAGGAGGCTAGAAATTATTTTCGCAGCTGCTGTGAAGAACTGGGGATGATCGTGAGTATTGATGATATGGGAAATATGTATGCCCTTTTGGAGGGGGAAACAGAGCATCCACCAATTGTAATGGGATCTCATTTGGATTCTGTGAAAAAAGGGGGCCGATTTGATGGAGTATTTGGTGTTGCAGCAGGACTTGAGGTCATTAGAACGATTGTAGACAATAGCATTAAACCAAGGATTCCGTTAATGCTTGTTAATTTCACAAATGAAGAAGGAGCAAGGTTCGAACCTTCCATGATGGCTTCAGGTGTTATAACAGGAAAATTTGAAAAAGAAATAATGATGAGAAAAAAAGATGAAAATGGCATTACTTTTGAACAGGCATTAAAAGCAATCGGCTATGATGGGGATAAGAAAAACCGATTAACAAAGGCCACAGCATTACTAGAAATGCATATTGAGCAAGGACCAGTTCTTGAAGCAGAGAATCTAACAATTGGCGTTGTTGAATGTGTTGTTGGAATGGTGTGTTATGAAATAACAGTAAGTGGCGAATCGAATCATGCTGGAACGACGCCAATGTCAATGAGAAAAGATGCGCTTTTTGCTGCTAATGATATAATAGCGGAAATAAGAAAGCAGCTTGGAAAATTAGATAGTGAATTAGTTTTTACGATAGGCAGAATGAATACATATCCTAATATTCATACTGTTATTCCCAATAAGGTGATTTTTACAGTAGAGGCTCGGCATAAGGATCCACTTATTATGAAACAAGTGGAAAGTGTTTTGCAAGATTTAGATACTTCTGTTGAACTAGAAGATTGTAGCTTGACGGCCATAAAACTATGGGATAGAAATACCGTCTGGTTTGATGAAAGGATTTTGGAACAAATAGAAGAGTCCGTAAAAACTTTAGGCTACTCCTATAAGACAATGGCAAGTGGCGCGGGACATGATGCTCAATTTATGGCAAGTGTGGTACCTACAGCGATGATTTTTGTACCAAGTATAAAGGGGAAAAGTCACTGTGAGGAAGAACTAACGCCATGGGAGGATTGTGAGAAGGGTGTAAATGTTTTATTAGAAACTGTCTTAAGTTTAGGAAAACAATAGTAAGAGTAAATAGAACGGTAGCGAAATAGTCGAATGATGGTTGGAGGCTGGTCAAAACAATGGCTAGCCTTTTATTTTGACATAAAGGGGACAGCAAAAATGAAAGGGTTCCAATAATAGCTACAGGTGTTCATTATTTTGAAGTGTTTTTCCTGTCATCCAGAAATGATGTTGTTCTATAAAAGGAACGAAAAAAGAAAAAGTAAAAGGATGTGATTGACTTTTAGGCAATTATAATGATAAAATGTTCTTAAATAAGAACGAATGGTGGAGATGAATCCAAAAGTTATTATTTTATTTTTTTTTGTTCACTTGTTCTTTTTAAAGAACGATTTGTTTTTTAGTAAGACAACTTGATGAAGTCTAACATAGCATTATGAAGAAAAATGAAAGTTGGTGGATTCATTGTCATTAGTAGTAGAAGAGGAAAAAGGTAGTATATCGTTTTTTAGCATGCCTGGTATAAAAAAATCCTATATGAAACCTAGAATTGTAGCACTAATTCCTGCTCACAACGAAGAAAAATCCATTAGAGATTGTTTAGCCGGAATTAATGATCAATTGCTACCAAAAGGCGTAGAGTTAGATGTTTATGTCATCGCAGATAACTGTACAGATCGCACGGAAGAAAAGGCAATAAAGGCAGGCGAAGAATTCGGCTTAAATCTAAAAGTGATTATTACGGAAGGAAATAAACTTCGGAAGGTTGGCGCTTTAAATAGCGGATGGAAATTATTGTATGGGGATATTATGGATTTCTATAATATTCAATTAACCGAATCGCAAGAATTATATAAACAAAGTATTAAAGCGATTCTTGGGATGGATGCAGATAGTCGTTTAGCCCCTAACTGTTTAAAATATCTATGGGAAGGGTTGATGAGTGGCCGCAACATTGGTGGAGTTATGGCTAAATATACAATGCGTATGCCGAAAAAGAAGAGCTTATTAAGCAAACATGATGTCTATTATGAAGAAAAGATAGCTAGCGGTGAGTACGGTGGTCCCATTAGTAGATGGTGGACACATCAGCAAAAACAAGATATGGCAAGCTGGCTATTAGATCTTCAGTATCATGGTGGCAGCACATATGTACTTGGAGGTCAAGCAACCTTATTTCGACCAGAAGCATTGCAAGAAGTAGTAAACCATAATAAATTAGATGGCCCATGGCAGAATGATAGTGATGTAGAAGATATGCTACTTACTTGGCAATTGCAAAAATCGGGATGGAAGACGCTTATTAGTCCAAAGGGCCGCTGCTTTGTAGATGCAATGCGCTCGTACCATACTTTTAGGGAACAACGAAATAAGTGGAATTCCGGAACGGTTGAATTGCTTACAAATAAAGATTTAAGTATTCAGACGCGACACAAGGGGAAAATTTGGCGAAACCAACTAAAGTCATTTTCGGATTTAGTAATACGTGTCCTCTTTGTCATTTTATTAAGTGTTGCATTAGCGACAGATCAATTTTATTGGTCCTGGATATGGTTAACACCAATAGTACTGGCATCTATTCTTAATACGGTTCTTGCTATCAAAACACCGATGCATCGGACAATAGATGTCATTTTTGCGGCACTATTGATTGCTCCCGAAGTTTATTTATGGGTGAATTTAATGACTTTTAGTCAGGTGTGGCTGCAAAAGCTATCTGCTAATAAGAAAGACGGATGGGCAAATCAATATGCTGCCGAGTCAGGAAAAACGCGAAGCAAATTAGCCCAAGGAATCTTGCTTGGAACAATAACTATTTTAATTATCGGCTATATATGTTTTTCTTATCGTGATTTTCTAACAAGTGAGGCTGTTCAACAAGCAATTAATCCATATTTGATGGGTGGTTGGATAACATTAACATACTTGACTATTTTAAAATCTTTCATGATGGCTTATCAAATTTGGACATTGCGCGGAAGACATACAGCTTAAGATTTAATGGAGAAACGTTTAGATAGATTATCTAAGCGTTTTTTTTTGCTTATATGGAGAGGTAAATTCCTATTTTAGACTCCGCAAAATGGTAATAAAACCACATCTAAATAACAGGAAAAAAGAGTGACCACGAAAAATGATTGGTTAAAAATCGAGGAGGAAATCACCCGTCGTTTGCAGCTTTCCTTTATTTTTAATAAGGATTTGTTTATTTCCGATCAACGTAAGAATTCCTTTATCCGCAAACTTTGCAAGTTTTCGACTAATTGTTTCTCTTGTTAAACCTACGTAACTAGAAATCTCTTCTCTTGTAATGGGAAGATTAATCAGAATAGCATTTTGTTTCTCTGTCCCAAAAATTTCACAAAACTCTAGAAGCATATTTGCAATTCTAACTTCAGGGTCTTTTGTCGCTAATGTTCTCGCTAAGTCCTCTGTATGGGCTAAGCGCTTTGTGATTGTTTTTAGAAATTTGAAAGAGATGTCAGGATTATTTGCCATAATTTGATCAAAATCTTGTTTCTTTAAAAGGCATATCTTTGTATCTTCTACTGCATAGCCGCTCAAGTTCATAACCGTATTGTCATGAAAGAGATTTTGTTCTCCAAAGAAATCACCAACTGTTAATAAATGGACAATTTGTTCTTTCCCCTGAACAGTTAATTTAGATAATTTTATTTTTCCACTATGAATAATATAGAGGGAAGTTGATTTTTCCCCTTCCTCTATAATTCTTTCGCCTTTTTTAAAGACTTTATGATGGACAACGTCAGTTATTTTTTGAATTTCTAGTTCGGATAAAGAATGGAAAATTGGCACACGTTTAGGACAAGGCTCATTCGCATATGGTTGCATATAAACACCTCAGTAGAGTTTGTGTATTTTTTCACAATTAATAATGTGAATATCTGAATAAATTATAACAAGGATTGATATGTGATTTCAATCCTATTTTGCTTTGCTTTTTTCTCCTATACTGAAGCTATTCTAAAAAAGGAGAGTGTCAAAATGAATACCATTTTTACAGAGGATACAAAAACAGGTGATATTATTATTAAGTTTCCAGCTGCGAGTAAGCTATTTAAAGAATATAAAATTGACTTTTGCTGTGGAGGGAACCGTCCAATTGGCGAAGTTATTAATTCCTTACAGCTTGAAGAGAAGGATTTAATAAAAGTGCTCAATATTATGTACGAGCAAATGCAAGCAACAGAAGAAGTGGATTGGATGAATATACCGTTAACAGATTTAGTAAACCATATCATTCGCCATTATCATGCACAAACAAGGGATTTACTAGAAGAGTTATCTGCATTTGTGAGTAAAGTATACCGTGTGCATGGAGAAAGAGACACCCATTTGAAAGAAGTATATACCCAATTTTTCTTATTAAAAGATGAATTAGAGCAGCATTTGCTTGGAGAAGAGCAACGAATTTTTCCAAAGATAATGGAATATGATTTAAATAAATCACTTGATATTCTTGAAGAAGCAAGAGCAGAAATTAGTATATTAGAAGAGGAGCATGAAGGGGCAGGAGATATACTGAAAAAAATCCGTCAAGCTACAGAAGATTATTCCATTCCTGTGAATGCATGCAATACCTACAGATTAACCTATTTAAAATTGGAAGAATTAGAAAGCCTAACATTTGATCATATTCATTTAGAGAATAATGTATTGTTTAGAAGGTTATAAAAATCTAAGAAAATATGAGGAGAACCCTCTTTCATTATATTTTTAACCTAGCGCCTCTCCTTTCCATACGTATTTTTATATACGATATGGTAAAATGTGTATGAATAGGAGAACGAAAGGACGGGATGTTTGCGTGAAAATTGGTTGGATTGGATTAGGAAATATGGGAATTCCAATGGCTTTAAATTTAGTAAAGGCTGGATATGAATTAACATTTTATAATCGTACACCAGATAAGGGAGAGGAACTGGCTGAACTAGGTGCTAAACAGGCGACTTCTTTAACAGAATTAGTTAATCAAAGTGATGTCATTTTTACGATGGTATCTGACGATAATGCGGTGAAAAGCATTTATATTGAAAACGGGATTTTATCGCAAGCAGAAGCAGGCAAAGTATTTATTGATGTGAGTACTGTTTCCCCGCAAACATCTCAATTCATATACAACACTGCTTTAGAAAATGGTGTGAAATATCTTGATGCTCCTGTATCAGGAAGTGTTCAGCCAGCAAAGGATGGGAAACTACTAGTTCTGGTCGGCGGAGAGGAAGAAGTGTATGAACAGGTAAAATCGATATTTGAACCGATGAGTAAACTATCTATTTATCTCGGAAATTCTGGAGCTGGCAGTAATGCTAAATTAGCGATCAATCTTTTATTGGGGATTACTGTACAGGGAATTGCTGAATCTGTTCTTTTTGCAGAAAAACAAGGTATTAAGCAGGAGGACATGTTAACCATTATTAATGAGAGTGCGGTCGGAACCGCTATCTCGAAAATGAAAACACCGTCCATATTAAAGAATGAATTTCCTGCTGCATTTGCGCTAAAGCATATGGCAAAAGATTTGCGCTTAGCAAGTGAAACAATGGAATTACAGGCAGTTGGTGCATCTGCCAATAAAACCTACCAGCGTGCACTTGAAAAGGGACTAGGAGAATTAGATGTAATGGCTGTTTTAAAAGAGCTAAAAGGAGATGGATCAACATCGCTTTAATGCGATGTTAGATTCATCTCCTTTACAATTTTTACACTTGTTTCATAGCAGTGAGATTTTCAAGTACATTTATTGCTGCTATAACTTCATCCACCGTATATGAACCCATTAGCTGAAGAGATTCTTTTGGATTAACAGCATGTGCAGCAATTTTATGCAAGGCTTCTGGTTGATTGTCGACAATATTTAACTCGGCTAAATTGGTAGGGAATCCAAGCTTTTGATAATACAATAATAATGCTTCGATTTCGTCTAGGCGATTTTCTAAAGCAAGCTGAACTAAAATGCCAAATGCTACCTTTTGTCCATGAAGGATTGTATGTGTTTCTTCAATAAAGCTTAGTCCGTTGTGGACGGCATGCGCTCCAGACATTCTGCCATATCTTCCTCCAAATCCACCTACTGTTCCTGCTAAAGTGATGACTGCTTCAATCGTTTTAGTAAAGCTTGGTGTAACATTACCTGCTTCACTGTTTTGAACAGCTTCAATACTTTCTTTTAGCAAAATATCGCGGATAAATACAGACTGGCTTAAAGCAGCTTGGACAAATAAAGATTGTGATCTTTCATCGTTCGCATTGCGAATAATAGCTTCTGCTTCATACCACTTTGTTAATGTATCACCAATACCACTTTTTAAATAATCAATTGGCGCATGTATTAAAAAGGAAGGATCGATTAATGTTAAATAACTAGAACGACGATGATAAGCAACTCGTTCAAACACTCCTTCGGGCGAATAAATGACACTTAATGGAGTACTAGCAGCACAGGTTCCTGCAACGGTTGGAATTAATACCACTTCGATATTTAGTTGATTTGCAATAGCTTTAGCCGTATCTAAAACAAGACCACCACCAATGCCGACAATTACATCTGTACCTGTACACGTTTGAGAGATTTGATCTACTGCTTGTTGAGAACTATAGCCTGTATGCTGAATAACTTGCCAATCAATAGGAATAGAATCAACATACTGTGAAAATGCTTGAAAAGACTTATAGCCTGTTATAATAGTAGGAGATTGAAAAGGAGACAGAAAACTACTTAATTCCTTTAGAATTCCTTCTTTACAAATGTATTGATTAGGACCACTTCTAACGATATCCTCTGGTTGAATTTGCATGTTTTTTCCTCCTTACAATAATCCAATAGTAATAAATTCTATTATTCTAAAAATTATACAACTTTTGAGAACCGAAAAGTAGATATTCTTATAAATTTCATAAAGAAAGAAGAGTGCTTGAGAAATTTGCTATAGTAAAGAGAAGAATCTTTCTGTTTGGGGGAGTCCTATGATTATTTGGATTAATGGAACATTTGGTTCAGGAAAAACGACAACAGCCTATGAGTTAGAAAAAAGAGTAGAAAAAGCATTTGTTTTTGATCCAGAAAGCTTTGGATATGTATTGATGAAAAATATCCCTAAGTCCTTACAAAAGGAAGACTTTCAAGATTTTCCTATTTGGAGAGAAACAAACTATTCCTTATTAAAGCAAATCGCCATAAATTATGAAGGGATCATTATTGTACCGATGACAATCACAAATGAAGAATACTTTCACGAAATTCTCTCTCGATTACGGAAGGATCAAATACGTGTTAAGCATGTTACACTTATGGCATCGAAAGCTACCATTAAAAAAAGGTTACGGAGCAGATTAGAAGGAGAAAATTCTTGGGCATACAAACAAGCAGCAGCTAGATTACAGCAGCTACAAAGACCATTATTTAAAGAACATGTAGAGACAGATGATTTAACTGTAGAGGAAGTCTTAGAGAAAATTGCACAAGTTACAGGTTTAAAACTGAAAGAAGAGAAAAGAAGTCTACTTAGAAAAAGAATGGATCGATTCTTGATTAAGCTAAAAAGAGATTAGCTTATTTAAGTAAAGGTAAATAAATTAAATGAATAATGGTGGTATAAATTGAAAGATATTATTTTTCGTTTATTAGATTTTATTAATAATTACAAAACAAAAGATACAAATTATTCCATTGCATTAGCTCTATTAAAGGATGTACATCATATTGCTAGTATGAATATCAGCATTTTGGCAGAATCCTGCTATACCTCACCAGCCGCAATTACGAGATTCTGCAAGAAAATTGGCTATGCCTCTTTTCAAGAATTTAAAGATATAGCAAAAAATGATAGGCTAGAAAATCCAGTGGATGAATATATTGATCATGGATTACAAGGGAATGAAGTTGGCGCAGAACTTCAAAAACAGTTTTATCAAAAAATGGTAGAGTGGCTTGACACAATGGAAAAAGGGATGGATGTGGCGAATGTGAGGAAAATTTTAGACGTTATTCATCGTTCTAAGAAGGTTTCTTTTTTTGGAACCCAGTTATCACAAGCAATGGCCCAAGACTTCCAATATCGTTTAGTAAAGTATGGGAAGTTTATTCATGCCTTTTCAGATATACAAGAGCAAATGGAGGATGTAGCAGAATTAGACGAACATTCTGTTGCAATAATCACAAGTCCTTCTGGAAGGTTTATAGAAGGAAATAGGGAGTTGATCCAATCTATCCAAAGGAGTAAAGCAAAAATAATAATCATTACTCATAATGAAAAGGTTCCATTTATTGACACAGCTGATATAGTATATCGACTCCATGGAAAAACATATGATCGAACTGGTTTCTCCTCTGAACGATTTGGTCTTATGTACTTTTTTGATTTTGCCATTGGATTTTATCAAAAGCTTTATCCGGTTAAGCGTACAAAATAATTTGGTGTAATGGGGGAATTGTGCGTTATTACTGTGGAAATAGGGTAATTTCTTTGCTTTGACCTGCAATTTTTAAATTGGTACTATGAGTACGAGGTGACATAATGATGGAAAAAAATTTTCAAGCAGTCGTAGTTGATAATAAAGATGGTAATTTTTCAGTAGAAACAAAGCAAGTTTTTTTAGAAGATTTATCTTCTGGTGAAGTAGTTATCAAGGTTCATTATTCTGGAGTGAATTATAAAGATGGACTTGCTAGTACACCTGATGGGAAAATTGTCCGCTCCTATCCCCATATTCCAGGAATTGATTTGGCAGGTACTGTCGTTTCCTCAGAAGATAGCCGTTTTAAAGAAGGGGATCAAGTCATTGCGACTAGCTATGAAATTGGTGTATCTCATTCTGGTGGTTATAGTGAATATGCTCGTATTCCAGCTGATTGGATCGTACCACTGCCAACAGGATTAAGCCTGAAAGAAGCGATGATTGTCGGAACAGCAGGATTCACGGCAGCTCTTTCTGTGCAACGATTATTGGATAATGGGATGAAACCAGAAAATGGACCTGTATTGGTTACAGGTGCAACTGGTGGTGTAGGTAGCTTCGGTGTTGCCATGCTTTCTAAATTAGGCTTTAACGTTGTTGCAAGTTCAGGAAAGAAAGAGGCAGAAGACTATTTAACAAGCATCGGAGCATCAAGTGTCATCGGAAGAGAAGACGTGTATAACGGCAAGGTAAAAGCAATGGACAAGCAGTTATGGGCTGGAGCAGTTGACCCTGTCGGTGGAGAATCGTTGGCAGCTATTCTTAGTAAAATAACCTACGGCGGATCAGTTGCAGTAAGTGGTTTAACAGGTGGAGGAGCTGTACCGACAAGTGTATTTCCATTTATCCTGCGAGGAGTAAATCTCCTTGGAATCGACTCCGTTTATTGTCCAATGGAGAAAAGACAAAAAATCTGGGAGCGAATCGCAACTGATTTAAAGCCAGAAGCTCTTACTTCTTTTATATACAAAGAAGTAACTTTAGAGCAACTTCCTAATGAACTGCCAACTATTTTAGAAGGCGGAATAACAGGAAGAATCATTGTTGCTGTAGTATAAAAAAAGGTGAGGCTGTTCTTACGGAATAGCCTCTAAAAAAGGATGAGTCCAATTATTATGCTTTACAAACCTCGTACAGTATCTCCAGAAATATTCGTTTTAAATTCCTTGAATAAGCGGTTGGAACTTAGTGCGAATGAAAAACAATATTTAGTTAATTTGCAAAAAGGTTTTGAAGGAGAAAAAATGTTTGATAGCTTCACGGAAAAACTTATAGAAAATGGCTATATCATCCATGATTTATTGCTCCAAACGAACAATAACATTTTTCAGATTGACTCCACAATCATCACATTAGAAGAAATTCATCTTTTTGAAATAAAGAATTACGAAGGAGATTATTACTATCAAAATGATCGCATCTATACGATGAATCATAAGGAAATCAGTAATCCATTAAATCAAATAAGAAGGAATGAAACACTATTTCAACAAATACTTCAAAAGCATGGTTTGGAGAATAAAACAATCACTTCCTCTGTTGTTTTTATTAATCCTGAGTTTACCCTATATCAAGCACCATTAACGTTACCTTTTATTTTTCCAACACAAATCCAGCGATATTTAAAAAGAATAAATCATCATTCCCAAAAGACAAACAAATCTCAGAAGCAACTAGCTGAAAAATTAACATCCTTGCATATTAATAAGTCCCCTTTTTCAAAATTACCTCCATATGAATTTAAAGAATTAAAGAAAGGGATTTTCTGCGAAGTGTGCAACTCATTCGAAGTAGCAGAAGCAGGAACGAATGTACTTTGCAAAGAATGTGGACATGAAGAAGCATTCGAAAAGGTGGTATTACGAAATGTAGAAGAACTTAAGATACTTTTCCCCAATGAAAAAATAACAACACCCCTATTATATAATTGGTGTAGAATCATTGCTTCGAAGAAAAGGATCCGGAAAATATTAGAAAAGCATTATAAGCTAATCGGAAACAATCGTTGGAGTTATTTTGAATAATTATTGAAAGAATGATTAAGTTTATTGTTCTTGAGTGGGAAAGAAATAGAGACAGTCTGCCCCCCCTTTTTTTTAAAAAAGAGAATTGGAAGGGAATAGAGAGCGCCTCTCTGAGCCCGAAATGCAGCAAAAGAAGGTGCAAAGGTAACAGAGAGCGTCTCTCTAAGCCCGAAATGCGGAAAAAGGAGTAGCAAAGGTAACAGAGAGCGCCTCTCTGAGCCCGAAATGCAGCAAAAGAAGGTGCAAAGGTAACAGAGAGCGCCTCTGAGCCCGAAATGCAGCAAAAGAAGGTGCAAAGGTAACAGAGAACGCGTCTCTAAGCCCGAAATGCAGCAAAAGAAGGTGCAAAGGTAACAGAGAGCGCCTCTCTAAGCCCGAAATGCGGAAAAAGGAGTAGCAAAGGTAACAGAGAGCGCCTCTCTGAGCCCGAAATGCGGAAAAAGGAGTAGCAAAGGTAACAGAGAGCGCCTCTCTAAGCCCGAAATCCAGCAAAAGAAGGTGTAAAGGTAACAGAGAGCGCCTCTCTAAGCCCGAAATGCAGCAAAAGAAGGTGCAAAGGTAACAGAGAGCGCCTCTCTGATCCCGAAATGCGGAAAAAGAAGGTGCAAAGGTAACAGAGAGCGCCTCTCTAAGCCCGAAATGCAGCAAAAGAAGGTGTAAAGGTAACAGAGAGCGCCTCTCTAAGCCCGAAATGCGGAAAAAGGAGTAGCAAAGGTAACAGAGAGCGCCTCTCTAAGCCCGAAATGCAGCAAAAGAAGGTGCAAAGGTAACAGAGAGCGCCTCTCTAAGCCCGAAATGCGGAAAAAGGAGTAGCAAAGGTAACAGAGAGAGCGTCTCTGAGCCCGAAATCCAGCAAAAGAAGGTGCAAAGGTAACAGAGAGCGTCTCTCTAAGCCCGAAATGCGGAAAAAGGAGAGGCAAAGGTAACAGAGAACGCGTCTCTGAGCCCGAAATTCAGCAAAAGAAAGTGCGAAGGTAACAGAGAGCGCCTCTCTAAGCCCGAAATCCGGAAAAAGGAGAGGCAAAGGTAACAGAGAACGCGTCTCTGAGCCCGAAATTCAGCAAAAGAAAGTGCGAAGGTAACAGAGAGCGCCTCTCTAAGCCCGAAATCCGGAAAAAACAGTAACCAACGTAACAGAACCCCCATATCTAAGCCCCCACAATCTCCCCACAAACAAATTATTGGAATAAAACACCAAATAAATGGATAATCTAATTAAAAAACTAAAAATGTAGGTTGTTTATGAATAGAAAACAAATAGTTATGGATGGTTTATTCCTCACTTCTTTATTAGCTATCGTTTATTTAACAATGTTTCCCAATATGTATTTAGGAACTGGTATCGCCAAAGGGGGACATAATTTTACACCCTTTTTGATGATAACGGAGATTTTCCTAGATGGTAGTGTATTTTCTGCTATTGTAAATAATATTGGAAATATCGCTATGTTTATTCCATTTGGATTACTTTACCCGTTAACCTTTCCGAAAAAAAGTTCGTTTCTCCCCGTGCTATTAGCGGGAGCAGGGCTTTCATGCTCTATTGAAATGATTCAATGGTTTATGGAAAATAGATGGAGTGATATAGACGATTTGATTTTAAATACATTTGGGACTGTATTGGGATACGGAATATATCGAGGAATTAGGAGAATGAAGAAAAGAATTTCTATATTTCTTTGAAAAGTCTTGCAAAGTTGGTTTTTAAAAAAACGGCATGCCTGTATAATACAGGTATTAGCTGTTTTTTTATTTATCCATATTCATGGAATAATTACTCTCCTCATTAGGAGAAACAAATGTTTTTTTAGGAAAACGGACCATTAGAAGCGATAAGTATGCTGCTTTTTATTTACTATTAATGTAGCGTTTTTATATATGTTTTTGGAAAATTTACAGTAAATTCCTATTAAAGAGAAGAAAGGGGAGAGGATAATGGAAAAAAGCCTGATACAGCAGCAAATAGTAACGAAGGATAGTAAAGGTTTTTTTCTTTCCGGTGAGGGTGCTGATACAATAGTCATTTCGCCAAACGTTGATGAAAGCTTCGTGAAAAAATATCTTAATCCCATTAGTACCTATCATATGCCGAGTGAATTAAAGAAAAGCGGTGATAAAGAAATAGACGCCTATCCGCCGCTATTTACCATGATTCAGCCTGAGTCAGGTGAATTCGTTATAGGAAAATCTAATTTTGCACCTGCAGAAAGCTCGAAGCAAAAGAATCGTCTTTTTGTACATAATTATATTATTCCGGCAAATAGAAAAGAAGAATGGATCCTTCAGCCTTCCCAAATTTTTCATATTGATCAATTTTATGGTTTGGAAGATATGGAAAATCTAAAGGGGAAACTAGAAGAAATCGACCATATACCTTATAAAAACGAAAATATATATGCTAAAAAGCAAGAACTGTTTCATGTTTTACAGTTGGATGAAAAGAAATATAAGGAGCTGCTGTGTGCGTGTATTACTGCAGTTGCTGAAAAGAAAAGAGTCTATATATCGTTTCAGGCTCCACCTAACATACAACATAAATATGCCATGTGGCTATTGGAGTTACTATTTCTATATATGCCCTATGAAACAAGAAAACTGTTTGGAGCAACCACATTTCATAATGAACCGGAGATTATCGAAAATATCCATGTTATGTTTGTAGAACAAGGATCGATTCGTCTACGAAACAGAGCGGTGGAAAATCAATTTACATTTGATTTAAGTCAGCATAAAAGCAGTGGATTAACCTTTAAGGAAGAAGAACATGATTATCTCCATTTCGCTTATGAAGCACTTCAGACTGCCACGGAGCTTGACGAGTTTTTCATATACTGTGAGCGGGCCTTACAAGGATTAGATCAGCAAAAGAAACTAACTATTCAAACATATGATGATTTATTTCTGCTGTTTTATATGGAGAAGCTAGATTACTATTTTTATGAAAAGGATAAAGTAGGCACTTTACAAATGCTGTTAGCTTTTCTTCAAAAAAATCATCGAGAAAAAGTGGAATTGGTAAATATATTCACACACTTGCTTCAAAGAGAAGAAAGAATGAAGGATGCTTCCATTGTACAGGATTATTTGAGATTCGTTTTGGAAATTCAAAAGGCAGTAGAACATGTAAATGTTGTTGACTTTATAGTGAAAAGCCTTGCTTACTATGAAGGAGAAGCTATCTGTCAATCACTATGGGGGATTTTAGAAAAATACCCAGACATTTATCAGCAAGTTTTATCTTATATGAGTGATATTTTTTCTTACGCTGAGATGATGGAAGATTACTTAAAGGATAAATTTAGCTTTCAACATTCATTAGCAGATGTATTGATTAATATAAAGAGCTTATTAAATGTTAATTCCTCTTTTGAACATAATGCGATATTCTTAAAATTAACGAAAAATAGACTAGTGTATGAAGTTAAAAAAAGTAGTCATCCTATTTCTGTCGTTTTTGAAGTAATTACATACTTTGAACGATCCATTCCATTTCAAACATATAAACGAATGGCTCTGCCAGATGTAAAGGCACAGCTTTTGGTGCAATTACAGCTAGAAAAAGTGAATCTAGTAGATGTGAAAAATTTTGGGGAAATATTTTTACTAGATAAAGAGGAACATAGCTTTGAAATTAAAGGCTGGGAGAAGGAGAAATTTGAGGTGTTAGAGCTGCTATATACCTACTTCTATCTTCCTATTGAACAAACACAGCATGTATTTCGGATGGCAAGTACTCCAATCAAGGCGAAAGCAAGTGATTTGGCACAGGAGATTATCAAAGAAAATGGCCTTTTTAAACCATATGAACGTTTCCTCCTTTTGTTCCCAGGCGGAATGGAAGGGGTGGAATTTCGCCAAGTATTTTCGAATATAGCCATCTATGGATCAGAAGATGAAATGCTTGATTATATAGAATGGTCTCTGAAAAAATATGGGACAAGTCCAAGATTTAGCCATGCTTTAAAGGACTATTTAATAACAGATCGAAACTCCATATGGAAGAAAAAAGACATGAAAAAAGAATTAACAAGTATCCGGTCACAATCATTGAAGAAGTTATTAAAAGAGGTGCGTGAGCAAACGGCAAATCCAGGAGTAAGGTTTTTTCGAAAATATGGTGTACTATTAATCGTACTTGTCATTTTGGGAGTCGTTGGTTATTTTTATGTGAATTAATCGAAAAAAAGGAGTATCTTTTAAAAAAGGATGCTTCTTTTTTTATAGAATCTATTCCATTAATAGAGTAATTTTAGGAATGGAGTGAAGTTTAATCAAGTGGAATTAATCAAAATGTTTGTTATGATAAGAAAAAAACAGACGAGAAAGGAGAATAGAAATGCAATATATTAATGGAGAATGGTGTCAGGCAACCACAGGAAAAACCTATCCAGTCTATAATCCAGCTACCGGTGAAGTTATTGAACAGATAGCAAGAGGTGGAAAGGAAGAGGGGAATTTAGCAATCGATGCAGCAAAGAATGCTTTGCCTTCATGGTCAAAGAAAACAGCTAAAGAACGTGCTTTTTATCTGAAAACAGTATCGGAAAAGTTAAGGGAGAGAATAGATCATCTCGCAACCATTATTACGACGGAAATGGGTAAACCAATAGCAGAAGCAAAAGGAGAAGTGAACTTAGCTGCTGACTATTTAGAATGGTATGCTGAAGAAGGAAAACGAATCTATGGGGATACAATACCTTCTAGTTCTGAAACAAAGCGAATCATTGTGCTAAGACAGCCAGTTGGCGTCGTTGCTGCCATTACGCCATGGAATTTTCCAATTGCCATGCTTGCTCGAAAAATAGCGCCGGCTCTTGCTGCTGGATGTACAGTTGTCTTAAAGCCTGCTGAATCTACGCCTTTAACAGCCATTGAGGTAATGAAGATATTTCATGAAGTAGGACTGCCAAAAGGTGTGTTAAATTTAGTCCACGGGGAAGCAGCTCCAATTGGCGAGGCGATGATGGAAAGACAAGAAGTAAGAAAAATAACCTTTACAGGATCCACTAAGGTTGGAAAAGAACTTGCAGCAAAAGCTGCAGCTACCATGAAAAAGATATCAATGGAGTTAGGGGGACATGCTCCATTTATTATTTTTGAAGATGCCGATTTAGAAAAAGCAGCAGAAGGAGTTATTGCAAGTAAGTTTCGTAATGCTGGCCAGACATGTATATGCACAAATCGTATTTATGTCCAGAGAACTATTGCAGAGCGTTTCTCCGAAATATTGGTAACGAAAATGGACAAATTAGTAGTTGGGAATGGCTTACAGCCAGAAGTAACAATTGGACCACTAATTAATGAAGCTGCAGTAGCTAAAACAGAGGACCATATTTCTGATTCTGTTAAAAAAGGCGCAAAAGTAGTATATGGGGGAAAGAAACCTACAGGGGAAGTCTATAAAAAAGGACATTTCTATGAACCGACCATTTTATTACATGCTACCCATGAAATGAAAATCGCAACAGAAGAAACATTCGGACCAGTCGCGCCAATTTTTGAATTTGATACAGAAGAAGAAGCATTACATCTTGCCAATGATACGTCGTATGGATTAGCGGCTTATTTTTATACAAAAGATGTATCTCGTGTCTTTAGAATGTCTGAAAAACTAGAATACGGAATAATTGGCATTAATGATCCGGTACCAACAACGGCACAAGCCCCATTTGGAGGAGTAAAGGAATCAGGAGTAGGTCGTGAAGGTGGAAGATATGGTTTAGAGGACTATTTAGACTATAAATTTCTTTCCTTAGAATTAGAGCTTTGATTTGTTTGATAGGGGGAAAATTCATTATTCAGGCTATGCCAACAAACTAGATGAAACAGCCTCTTTAAAAAAATAGAGTAAGAAATTCTGACAAAAAGGAAGAAAGTTGTACAATGATATGATATTATCCAATAAACAGAATATTCACTATTTTAATAAGTGGATAGATCACGTTTTGCTTGTATGATGTGAGCATTTGGTCGACAAAGGAATCGCTCATTCATTCTGCTATATCTATTGGGGGTGATAATCATTTTAGTTGATCAACTACCAAGAACACTAGGAGAATTGAAGCAAAGCATCATGAGGGAAAACAATCTTGTGAATCAATTGATTTTCAAAGTTGGTCTTACCGAACAGCAGATTAGTTTAATGGATAATAAAATTATTATTATTGCTAAGCATAAACGTATTCCTGTACTAGAAATAATAGAAAGTTCAAGTGATAACCTTGCGGAGATCATTGATCGTCTATTAATTGATAAATACAAGGAACTGCTTTTGCGTAATTTAGAAGAAAAACTGCACTTTAATGTGCAGCTAATATTAAAGGACTATGATTCCATGAGAGAAATTAGTGGAACAATTATTTTGTTGGAAAACAAAATTGAATCCTATTTGGCTGGTTAAATGAACTCTATTTAAGAGAGCAGGAAAACCGTCAGAATTAGACTGAGCGATTACGCTCGGTAAATTCTGGCGGTTTTTTTATTTGGAAAAAGCAAGTGTATATATAATGGCAATTCAAAGGAAAGAAGGGAGTTTCACTATGTATAAACTAGAGGTTCGCCAAACGAATAAAATTTTTAAAAAAGAAGGGAAAGAGGTTGTTGCCTTAAAGGATGCCAATTTAAAAATCGAAGAAGGAAAATTTATCAGTTTAATTGGTCCGAGTGGCTGTGGAAAATCGACGTTATTTAATATAATTGCAGGGCTTATTAAGCCAACGACAGGTGAAGTGCTTCTCGATGGCAAGAATATCGTCGGAAAAAATGGAAATGTAGGCTATATGCTTCAAAAAGATTTGCTACTACCTTGGAGAAGTATTTTGCAAAATGTGATATTAGGACTGGAAATCAAGGGAGTTACCAAGAAAGAGGCGATCGAAAGAGCAATGCCCCTTCTGCAAAAATATGGCTTAGGTGGGTTTGAACATCATTATCCAGATGAATTATCTGGCGGCATGAGACAAAGAGCAGCATTATTGCGAACCCTTTTATACGATCAAGATATCATTTTGCTTGACGAACCTTTTGGTGCCTTAGATGCACAGACTCGGTTGCTGATGCAAACATGGCTTCTTAATATTTGGACTGATTTTAAGAAAACGATTCTTTTTGTAACCCATGACATAGATGAAGCGATTTATTTGTCAGATGAGATTTATGTTCTATCTCCGAGACCTGGACGGATTAAGGAAAAGGTAGATGTACATTTATCAAGACCACGAAATGAACAAACGTTATTACAACCAGCATTTATTGATTTAAAACAGCATTTATTTGCTTTATTAAAGCAAGAAGTAGTCTTAGAAAAATAATTTACATAAAGGAGGAGTTAGACATGCGTGACAATCCAGAGCAAATCATATTGCCGCATAAGGTGAAAGTGAAAGAGATAGACTCATCCATTCTTATTGAGGATGAAGAGCTAAAGGAGAGAAGAAGGAAACGGATTACGCTTATTGGGCAGCTTTTAATCGGTATTTTTGGCTTTGTTCTTTGGGAGTTGTTTGCAAAGTGGAAAATCATTGATGCTTATTACTGGAGCAGCCCATCGATCATATGGGAAACAGGCCTTATTGCTTTTACGGAAGGGACTTTATGGAGCGACCTCCTATATACATCAGGAGCAACGATATTAGGGTTTCTATTTGGGACTTTTTTTGGGGCATTACTTGGATTATCCTTCTGGTGGTCCTACTTTTATTCCAGAATAGCGGAGCCTTATTTAATTGCTTTTAACGCCATTCCGAAATTAGCATTGGCTCCGGTATTAGTCATTCTTTTTGGAATTGGTTTTAGTTCAAAGGTTGTTTTGGCATTTATGATGACGGTTATTGTCACAGCCATTGCGGCACATAGTGGGGTGAAGAGTGTTGATTCTGATTTAGAAAAAATGCTTTTTTCTTTAGGAGCCAAAAAACATCATATTTTTGCGAAAGTCGTTATCCCGTCTGCGATGCCATGGATTGTCAGTAGTTTGAAAATTAATATTGCATTAGCGTTAGCAGGTACAATCGTAGGCGAATTTATTAGTTCTAGACAAGGAATTGGTCGAATGATTTTGTATGCGGGACAGATTATGAATATTAATTTAGTTTGGGTAGGGGTTGTTGTTTTATCCATTCTATCTGTACTGATGTATGTTGGCACCGTATGGCTAGAAAAACGTTTATTAAGAGGACGAAGAATAAGAGAGTAACGATTTTAGGATTAATTAAGGATATAAAAAGTATGCATAGAGGGGGAGAAAAGGAAATGAAAAAAAGTGTTTTCTTTAAAGCTGGAATTTATTTGTTGCTTCTTTTAATGATTTTAAGTGGATGTTCCTCATCAGAAGGTACAAGTGGAGAAGAAAAGTCTGAAAGTGGAACAAAAAAGCTTGTTATTGCAGAACCAGTTCACTTAATTGGCTATTTACCATTATATGCAGCGATTCGAGAAGGCTTTTTTGAAGAAGAGGGGCTGGAGGTGGAAGTCATTACAGCAACAGGAGGAGCACATGTTACTTCAGTAGTAAGTGGGGATGCGTGGGGAAATATCGGTGGTCCAGAATCAAATCAGATGGCAAACACAGGTAACTCTGACCCGATTGTTTCTGTAGTAAATGTCGTAAACCGAGCGAATGTCTACCTAATGGCGGATACAGAACAAACAATAACAAATACTAGTAAGGAGAGCCTTGCTGAATATTTAAAAGGTAAAACCATTGCGGCTGGGCGATTTGGTGGAAGTCCCAACCTACTAACTCGCTGGTTATTAATGGATGTAGGATTAGATCCTGAAAAAGATGTCAAACTAGAAGAACCAGCAGATGCTAGTGCTGTCGTCTCTTTAGTGGAATCTGGTCAAGCTGACATCGCAAATGGAGCAGAACCACAAATTACAGAAGGAATAAATAAAGATGTCTGGGCCGAACCATTTTACAGCTTTGCAAGTCTTGGAGATTATCCATATTCTGTTTTAAGTGTCAAAAAATCAACTATAGAAGAAGATCCAGAGACGGTAAATAGCTTTGTAAGTGCTGTTATGAAAGGATTAAAGTTGATTGATGAGGATCATGAATTGGCACTGGAGATCTTAAAACAGGAGTTTCCTTCTACCTCAGAAGATAGCTTACAGGCTTCACTTGATCGAGCTTATGCAGATAGCCTTTGGAGTATAGATGGATTTATAACGGAAGAAGCGCTTGCGAAACCAATGGAAGTTGTAGAAAAAACAGGCGTTTACACAAATGGCTATAGTTATGATGAGTTAATTGACATGCAGTTTGTAGAGGCACTTTCCCAATAAACGAAAATTGCTTAAAAATACGGTAAAAAGAGTAGAAGTGAATTTGACTTGAAAGGATGAAACAGATGAAGTTGGAATGGAATCCACAACATAGTGCTTTACTAATTGTTGATGTTCAGAATGATTATTGTCATAAAGAAGGATGTTTGGCTAAACAGGATTTGGACGTTTCCATGGTCGAAGAAATGATGCCTAATCTAAAAAATATGATTGCAACTATGAAAGAGGAAAATGTTCCTATTATATATATCCAGACGATCCATGAGAATAGTACGGATTCGGAAACGTGGATTAAACGATTAAAAGGAAAGAATCAAACAAACTTATGTAGAAAGGATACGTGGGGAGCGGAGTTTTATCAATTAGAACCAGATAATGATGATGTTATTGTGATAAAACATCGATACAGTGCATTTATTAATACAAGATTGGATTCCGTACTTAGAGCCTTGAAAATCGAGACACTTTTAATGGCAGGGGTTAGTACAAATATTTGTGTGGAATCAACAGCAAGAGATGGCTTCATGCTTGATTATGATGTTATTTTCTTATCTGACTGTACAGCAGCCTTCTCAAGAGAGGCACACAATATGACATTGCAAACCATCAATCAGTTTTTTGGTACAGTTGTTACTAGTAATGAAGTTATCCAATCTATTCATGCTATACCTGTTGGAAGTGAATGAATTCATTCGAGATTTTGATTACTTTAGTAGTAGTAAAATGTATATAGGAGAGAATGATTCTCTCCTAATATACTCACAATTAAAAATATGCAGATGTTCAACACCACAAAGGATGATTCAAATGACTAAAAACAAGATAAGCTATTTGGAGGTAAGGAATGAGCCAAAAGCAGAGGATAAAAAGTATCAATCGATACTTTTATTGTTATCTGTATGTACAGGCGCTTTTTTATCTCATTTTTCTGCAGGCTTTGTCAATATTGCTTTAACCGATATATCGATTGATTTTTCTGCAAAGCTATCTATCACACAATGGATTGTCAATGGCTATCTTCTATCCATCATGCTATTTTTACCGCTAATGGGTAAATTAGCTGATCAATTTGGAAAAAAACGTATACATAATATGGGCTATCTTATTTTTGCCGTAGGGGCATGTGGTTCTGCGTTATCATCAAGTATCCCCATTTTAATTATTGCGAGAGTTATCCAAGGTGGTGGTGCTGCCATGTTACAGGCCGTTAATATGGCAATTGTAACAGATGCCTATCCTGAAAAACATCGGGGAAAGGCACTTGGCATTATTAGTACTTCTGTTGGAATAGGTGCTTTATTAGGTCCTTCCGTTGGTGGGTTCTTTATCGAAGCATTTTCTTGGCATATGTTATTTTGGACCGTTGTGCCAATAAGCATCGGAGCCTATTTTTTGGCACAAAAATTTGTGCCGAGGGATAAGAGCTTTCAGAACTCCAGTTTTGATTATAAGGGGAGCATCTATTTTGGGATAGGGATTGTTTCGTTTGTTTTTGTACTTAACTCAATAGGGGAGGGTGTTTATAAGGTATATTTATTAGGAATAGCATGTGTTAGTGTTGCATGTTTTCTTTTCTTTTTTTTCCATAGCAGGAAGGAAGAGCATCCCTTTATACAGCCCTCCATTTTTTCTTCCCCAATCGTTAAAGCAGGTGGGTTGATTTTAATGGCGAGCTATTGTGCAGCGTTTGCTTCTACTGTCATTATGCCGTTTTATTTACGAGGCGTATTAGGATTCTCAGCAGATCAATCAGGACTTTTATTAATGTGTTATCCATTATTTCTTGCAGTACTCGGTCCAATAAGTGGATCATTATCAGACCGATTTGGCGGGGGAAAGGTAGTAGTAATTGGTTTAGGACTATTATGTATGACCATGCTTGGGCTTAGTTTTTTAACACCAGGAACATCTTTAGCAACATTAATTATTTTGTTTAGTTTATTAGGTTTTTCAATGGGGATTTTAACCACACCGAATTACAGCATTATGATGCTATATGTTCCCCTGCAATATTTGGGAATGATGAGCAGTACGATTGCTTTGCTTCGTAATATCGGAATGGTTATCGGAACAGCACTTGCGATTACCTTTATGAATACATGGCTAGATGGCACGATAACAGATTGGATGAATGATACAAAGCGCTCAGAATTCGAGGCAGTAATGCTAGGTTTCCATTATTTATTTCTACTTTTGTTTATCCTTTTAGTGTTGATTGGTATTTACTTTCTTTATTCTATTTTGCGAGGTAAAGATGATGAAAGAGGTTTTTCTTAAAAAATTATGTGGATTCTTGTGAATTTTGCTTTAATTTTTAATTATATTAGCCAACCTTATGAATATATCAGTCAAAAGCAAGGGGAAATCAGCCAAAATAAAGTTATATCAGCCAAACCAATTCAATTTAGTTCCCCAAAAAAGGAGTATGGAACAGATTGTCCTATACTCCTTTCACCTCATATTTAGATTTATTCTTTATGATTAAACTGTGATACAATATCCATTAATTCATCGGCCATACTAGATAAAGATTCTGCAGATGCTTTAATTTCTTCCATGGATGCGAGTTGCTCCTCTGTAGAAGCGGCAACCTCTTCTGTACCACTCCCATTTTCTTTAGAAAGAATGGCAATCTCGTTAGCAACCTCCACCACATCTTCAATTTGTGTCGTAATCTTGGCAACTGTTAGGGCAACTTCTTCTATTTCTGGAGCTACTTTTTGCGTATTTGATACAATGATGGAGAAAGATTCAACGGTATTGGTTGATATGCTTACTCCTGTCTTCGCTTTATCCAATGTCTCATTCAACATGGTGACTGCTTCAGATGTATCCTGCTGAATTCCATGTAAGGACTGTGAAATATCTTGTGCAGATGCTTGTGACTGCTCCGCTAATTTACGAACCTCATCAGCAACAACTGCGAATCCTTTCCCATTTTCCCCTGCTCTAGCAGCTTCAATGGCAGCATTTAATGCTAATAGATTTGTTTGGTCAGCAATATTGCTTATTAATTCAATCATTTTTCCAATTTCATTTGATCGATCAGCCAAGGCGGCAATAATCGAATTGGAACGTTGAACAGAGTCATAGATGAACTCCATTTGATTCAAATTATCATGAACTTGTTTCGTTCCTTTTTCTGCATTTGTAAAAGCAGCTTGTGATAGTGCAGATACATGCAAGGAACGTTCCTTAATTGCCTCCACTCCGTCAAGAATCGAATCTAGGGCGAGCTTGTTATCAGAGATTTTAGCAATGGTATGCTCATTGCTCTCAGCAATAGACTGTATAGAGGACGCGACTGTAGCAGATGCATTACTCGATTGTTCTGCACTTGCAGTTAATTGTTCTGCGGATGCTGCCACAAGAGTAGAGCTATCTGTCATATTGGAAATCATGAGCGATAAATTATCTTTCATTTGCTCAAAAGCCTCGTTTAAATAGTAAATTTCATCTTTTGCTTTAATAGAGAATTTATCTGTATGTAAGTTCCCTTTAGCAACTTTCTGCATATTTGTTTTCAAACTTTGAATCGGCTTCGTAATAAGAGAAGCGTGTAGGAAACCAATAGCTAAAGAAATAGCAGTAACGAAAACACTAACTATCATAACAAATAACATTTTTTGTTTAGAGTGTGTTTGAGCACTTTCAATTTCTGGATTCAAGACATCATTTGTCAGCAAAATATTTAAGGTCTCAGCCTGTTGTGATAAGTTATCAGATAGTGTAGTAACCTCATCTAAAGCAGTTTGAGAAGGAGTAATGCTATTCATCAGTGCGTTAGCCTTATGTGTAAGTTCTTTATTTAAAGTCTTTAATTCATTTAATCGTTTTTCTATTTCTGCATTGGTAGAGATTTTAATCCCATTGTCTACAAAAGTATCAATATTACTGCTTGCTCCATTTACTCTGTTTTTGTAATCAGAGGTTCCATAGACAAAATAACCTCTTACGTTTGCAATTTGTCTAGATGCATTTGTGTTGATTTTTTCTGAGATAGAGCGTAATTCTGTAACTGTTTCGATTAAATAATCATATTTTTCTACAGTTTCCTTTGTACTTCTATAAGAATAATAGGACAGAATCATAAATAAAATAGAAACAATCAGAAAACTTGCTAATAATTTCTGCTTAATGGATGTTCTCATGTTATTCTCCTTTCTTTTATAACACGCATAAGATGAAATGGACTTATTAAGCTTTTCAAAAGAATCTAGCAACTTAATGTACATCGCTTTATATCGACGAAAATCCTCTAATTTTTAGTAGAAAAAAAGAAGTCGGAATAAAAAGAAAAGCGGTAATAATTCAATAGAATCATTGGATTTTAGTGTTGCTAACTAAAGGAATGATTTAGGAAAAAGAGGGGTATACAGTAGTATCAATAGATAGAGAGGTGTACATCCAATGGCTAATCCAGATATTACAATGTATTATTTCGAACAAAATAGATATATACCAAATCACCCTTATTTGCCTGCTTTACATTATAAAAGGGCAATGGAGAATAAGGAGGAAAATATAGAAAAAGTTTTTCATTTAAATAATTGGAAAAATAGTTGGACGAATGGAGTTTTTCCATACCATCATTATCATAGCAATGCACATGAAGTACTTGGTATTAAAAAAGGATCTGTTTTATTACAAATAGGTGGGGAAGGTGGATCAAAGCTTATTGTAAAGCATGGAGATATTTTATTGCTTCCAGCTGGAACAGGTCATAAAAAATTATCTGCTTCACCAGACTTTGAAGTGGTTGGGGCATATCCTAATGGAGTAGAGTATAATCTCAAAAAAGACGTGGAGGAGGACTTGGAAGGGGTACAGGAGGAAATCGAAAATGCCGTGTTCCCTGTTGCAGATCCTGTTTATGGGGAAAGTGGTCCTCTTGCAAAAATGTGGAGAAAAAAATAATTTTTTGAAGATAATCTTTATGGAACCCTTATCACTGTAGGTATTAAGGACTACTCAGAGATATTGGTTCCATAAAAGCGCTTTTTAAAAAATCTTTACTTATATACATATTTTAGGTAATGTAAAAGATATATCGTCACATTAATTTAAAAGGTGGGAGAACAGCGACAATGGTTTATAAAGAAATCGTAGAAAAGTGGACAAGTTTTGCAGGATTAGAAGCTAACTTAAAGGCGCAACTAACAGAATTACAAACATCTGATAAGTTGCTGGAGGACAGTTTTTATAAGCATTTGGAATTTGGTACTGGCGGTATGCGTGGAGAATTAGGGCCTGGTATTAACCGAATGAATATTTATACTGTTCGTAAAGCAGCAGAAGGATTAGGGAAATACATAGTAGAACAAGGAGAAGAAGCGATGAAACGCGGAGTAGCTGTGGCGTATGATTCCCGTCATCAATCTCCAGAATTTGCTTTAGAGGTTGCGAAAGTAGTAGGGAAGCTTGGAGTTAAATCCTATGTATTTGAAGAACTTCGTCCAACACCAGCATTATCTTTTGCTGTACGCTATCTAAATACATTTGCTGGAGTAGTGATTACCGCTAGTCACAATCCTCCTGAGTATAATGGATTTAAGGCATACGGAGAAGACGGTGGACAACTTCCTCCTGAGGCTGCAGATATCATTATTAAATATGTAAATGAAGTAGAAGACGAGCTTACAATAGATGTTTTAGAAGAAAAAGAGCTATTAGATAAAGGACTATTGACATATATTGGTGCAGATGTAGATGCTGCCTATGTAGAACAATTAAAGACAATTCAATTAAATCGTTTGCCAGAAGCAAAGGATTTAAAAATAGTTTATACGCCATTACATGGTACAGGAAACAAGCCAGTTCGTGCAGGATTAGAAGCATTCGGATTTGAAAATGTAACGATTGTAAAAGAACAGGAATTACCTGATGCAAACTTCTCAACTGTAAAATCGCCAAATCCAGAAGAGCATGCCGCTTTTGAAATTGCGATTCGTTATGGCAAAGAAATCGATGCGGATATTCTTCTAGCAACAGATCCAGATGCAGACAGATTAGGAGTTGCGGTTAAAGATTTAAGTGGAGAATACACGGTTCTAACAGGAAACCAATTAGGTGCATTAATGCTTGAATATCTACTATCAGAGAAGAAAGCGAAAGGCATTCTTCCTGATAATGGTGTTGTAATCAAAACGATTGTAACATCTGAAATTGGGCGCACTGTTGCCAAAGCTTATGGAATTCCTACAATTGATACATTAACTGGATTTAAATTTATTGGTGAAAAAATTAAGGAATTCGAACAAACACATGAGCATACATTCCTTTTTGGATATGAAGAAAGCTATGGCTATTTAATTGGTGATTTTGTTCGTGATAAGGATGCTGTTCAATCTGCTATTTTTGCTGCAGAAGTTGCTGCATACTATAAAGCAAAAGGCTTAACACTTTACGAAGGTTTACTAGAAATCTTTGAAAAGTACGGCTACTATCAAGAAGGATTAGAGTCCTTAACATTGAAAGGGAAAGATGGAGCAGAACAAATTGCTTATATTATGGACACTTTCCGTAAAGCTCCAATCAAAGAAGTTAATGGCTTAAATGTTGTTGCAGTAGAAGATTATTTAACAAGTCAACGTCAAGAAGGCTTAACAGAAACATTGATTGATTTACCAAAGTCCAATGTAATCAAATATTATCTAGATGACGGTTCATGGTTCTGCTTACGTCCATCAGGAACAGAGCCGAAAGCTAAGTTCTACTTTAGTGTAAATAGTTTTACTTTAGAAGAAAGCACAAGTAAGCTGAGCGCATTGAAGGCAGGCGTTATGGAACAAGTGAACACTGTAATCGCTGGATATAATAAGTAAAACTAATTGAGTATAACTAAAAAGAACTATCAATCTCTTCTTCCGATGCTTTATATGCATCGGAAGAAGAGATTTTTTTAGGTTTTTTAAAAAAATGCAAAAATTAAAGTTTAAAGCTATTTTATGTTTAAAAATGCAAAAATGGCCTAGGCGAAAATTCGATGTTTTATGTCGAAATAGTGACAAAACTTGAAATTTCGACATTTGGCAATCTTCATCCTTAATAGTATGATTTAACTAATTTATAATAGAGAGGAGGGAAAAGATGATTAATCAGGTTACTTTAGTAGGAAGGCTAACGAAGGATCCAGAGCTAAGAGTTACACAAGAAGGAACGTCTATAGTGAATGTTACTGTCGCAGTAAATAGAAACTATAAAAATCAAGCTGGCGATTACGATGCCGACTTTGTCCTATGTACTTTGTGGAATAAAGTGGCAGAAAATACAGCACAGTATTGTAATAAAGGTTCACTGGTTGGTATTACTGGCAGGATCCATACGAGGAATTACGAAAACCAGGATCGAAAAAAGGTCTATGTGACAGAAGTAATTGCCGAATCTGTTCGTTTCTTGGATCCGAAAAAAGTGGAACATACCATTCCGTAAAGGAGGTAAGGATGGTGAATAATGCACCAGATTTAATGGTTACATTAATTAAAATGCAAGCAAAGACAAATGAAAAATTAG
The DNA here is from genome assembly GCF_950097965.1 of Bacillus sp. T2.9-1. Classification (NCBI taxonomy): domain Bacteria; kingdom Bacillati; phylum Bacillota; class Bacilli; order Caryophanales; family Bacillaceae; genus Bacillus; species Bacillus sp. T2.9-1. The sequence continues at coordinate 176,030 of NZ_CATNHG010000001.1, read as the reverse complement.
AACAATGTAATAGAAGAATAAAGCAATTAGAACATATTATTCACATGGAAAACATCTCGCGTACTTCCCCAACATCTTAAGACTTTCACCCTATACACTACTCACACCCATTATCTTTCCGTTTCAAAATTCATTTGAAACAATCAATCTTTTAATAGAAAAAATCAATAAACTCCCCCAAGAAATCCTTCTTTTTTGAAAGTGCCTAATGAGGCGCTTTTTTTGTGAATTATTGAACAATATTATTGTATGTAAAGGCGGCATGAAAGGTACATTGGCTTATGCTTTTGCAAAAAAAATAACCTTAAAAATAATTAAGGCTAAAACGTTATCATTATTGAATATTCTGATATTGTGTTCAATTGCTATCTTCTAATATTGTTAATAGGGCACGTACTTCTTCTTGGGTGAAGCCTTGCTTTTTTGCCTCCATTATGAGTGTTATCCATTCACTGTCCAAATTACTTTTCGTCAAAACATCTGTGGGAAACAAATTAATCATGATAATTAACCTCCTTATAGAGAATATAAGGTGACCCAGCCATCATAGTAAAAATCTACCTTAGACCTGAAGCTTTGCGTCCCACCCTTTCAGATGGTTTGCCTTTATCTGATAATTGTACAAGTAAAATTTTATCACTATTGTGCTAATGTTAACAACCTTTTCATATACAATCTTTCGACATATTTCAACATATGCATAGTGAATATTTCTGTTTAATAGAAGGGTTGTTGAGAAAATAGAATGCAAGCCTTTTTTCCTTTAGAAATGTTACGAGTAAACCATCACTAGCCTTAATTGTTTCTAGGAGACAATTTTTATATAATAGAAAGGGGCTTTTTAAAAATTTTCTCATTAGGGGATACAAAATGGATAAGAAATGGCTAGGAAATTTAAAAGTAGATGTTTTAGGCTCAAAAGAAGCTATTACATATATAAAAGAAAAACTGGAGAAAAAAATTGCATCGGATATTTTTTTTCTAAATGACCATGGATATAATATTGCACAAAAGGATTCGGAATATCGCTATATGTTAAATAATGCAGATTTATTGTTAAATGATGGAATCGGTATCGAAATGGGTGCTAAGCTTTTTGGCTTTTCTTTTAAGGAAAATTTAAACGGTACAGATTTTATCCCTGCATTATTTGAATCATTAAATGAAGAGAAGAGTAACCAATATCGAGTGTTTCTTTTAGGCGCTAAGCCTGGCATTGCACAAAAAGCTCAAGAGCGGTTGCAACAACAATACAAGAATCTCCTGTTTGTAGGGAATCAAGATGGGTATTTTCCAAAAGAAAGTACAGGAGATATAATTGATCAAATTAACAATCGTAAAACAGATATCCTTTTGGTTGGTTTTGGGATGCCCTTACAGGAACAATGGATTAATGAATATCGTTCGAAACTGGAGTGTACTGTTACGATGGCTGTAGGCGCTTTTATCGATTTTTCCTCTGGAGAAGTTGCAAGAGCTCCGAAAATTTTCCGCGATCTTCGGCTTGAATGGCTGTATCGAATGGGGAAAGAACCGAAAAGACTATGGAAACGAAATGTTGTTGGGCATGTTGCCTTTTTCAACTCTATTTATAAGCAAAGAAAAACAAAATAAAAACCTGCCTGATGGAGATAATCCTTTTATCAGGCAGGTTTTTATTTTTAATTAGAGGCTCGCTTCTTTCTCTGCACAAGTACAATTATTGCTCCAATAAGTAGGAGACCTAAACCGATTAAAACAAGGTTATAGGAGGCAGTTGCAGTATTAGGTAGTGACTCGCCTTTTCCTATATTTTGCTTTTCTGTAGGCTCTGAAACTAGTTGAGAATCAGATTGCTTTGAATCTTCTAAAACAGGTGTTTCCGTGTTCTTCCCATCAGATACAGGAGGAGTTTCTGTATCTATTTCTTCAGATGTTTCAGGAGTTTCTGGTATAGCAGGCTGAGTCGGCCTTGCTTTCTTCGCATCTACTAATAAAATAGTGCCACCATCATCTCTAGAAGGGAGGATAACTGTGATTTGACTATCTGTAATTGGATACGTTTTACCAGAATATAAATCGACTGCTTCCTCCGCAAATGGAATCTTAAAGGTTACCTCGGTTGCAGTCTCCTTTGTATTTAATCCAACAAATACTTGCTGATTGGAGTATTCACGCTTAAATACAGAATAACCTTCTACATCACTTCCAGATATTTGAGAGCGAGTTCCTTTTGAAAAAACGTCAGAGTATTCTTTTCTAGTATTTAATAGTTTAGTATAATGCGCTAGAATCTCATTATTTTCTGTTACATTCCAATCTATGCTATATCGGTTATCATAGTAAGGATAATTATTTGCCCCAGACAGGCCTAATTCTTCACCGTAGTAAATGACGGGCTGGCCTTTTGCTGTAATTTGTAAAGCTGCTGCCAGCTTTAGCTTACCGACATCGCCACCTACAGATTCTAAAAAGCCATCTTCATCATGACTACCTAAAAACTGTCCTAATGTACCGGTATTTGAAAGCTTGTTATTTCTTTCTTCTAAAGCATTTTGTACGCGTATGATATCGCCATTTGCAAAATCTCGCGCCAAATATTTGAAATCAAAATCCAATAGGGAATCCATCATTCCAGAATTTAAATAGCCTTGGTCATCATTAACCTGTGCTCCCCAAGCCTCGCCAATTAATTTAAAGCTTGGCATTATTTTCGTTAATTCATTTTTAAAGCTCATCCATGTTGTATTTTCCACATGTTTTACTGTATCAACACGGAAATAATCGATGGTATTTCCTTTGGCAGTTTTCGATTTTTCAATCCAACTAGTTTGCCAATTGATTATTTGTTTTCGTACTTCCTCGTTTTCGGTTAATAAATCAGGTAGTCCTGATAGCTCTCCTTGTACGGTATCGGTACCGCCATCACGGAACATACCAGCAAAACGATTTCTATCTTCCTGTGTCGGGAAGTTGGCAATCTTTCCATCATTTATTGCATCATTTGTTTTTAAACCATAGCCAGCATGGTTAACAACAACATCGACCATGATCTTTATTCCTCGTTCATGTGCTGCATCAATTAATTCATGAAAATCCTCCATTGTACCAAAGTGAGGATTTAATTTCTCGAAATTACTTGCCCAATATCCATGGTAGGCATAATAAGGGGTATCTGGATTATCATAGCGAACATCATATTGGATATTTTCCACAATAGGATTAATCCAAATTGTATTGATTCCTAGGTTTTCAAGATAATCTAATCTTTGGGTAATCCCTTTAAAGTCACCACCATGATACGTTCCAGGCTTGCTTGAATCGTAGCCGATGTTATATGGATCATTGTTGGAGGAATCTCCATCAAAGAAACGATCTGTAAGCATAAAGTAAATTCTTGCTTCATCCCAGTCGAAATCATCTTTTCCTACAGATTGTCTTGCTTTCACTGTGAGTTCTGCTTTAACTGTATGGATGTTTCCATACTCATCTATAATCGTTACAGGGATATCTTTTACCCCAGTAGTAGTAGCTTGATCAATTGCAATAGTGAGTTCATTTAATTGCGGGTTGATCCCTACTTTTTCTTTTCCACCAATAGCTCGTAAATCAGCATAAACTTCTCTAATATCTGAATTTTTATTCTGATTATAGTCAACAGATAGTACAGCGTTTTCGTTATAAGTTACTTCTTTTGGTTGGATACTTGCATGAATAGTCATATCTGGCTTTTCATAAGCAAGAGTGGATAGTCCATCAATCGTATTGTATGGATCAGTAACCTCGGTTTCAACGCCATTCATTGTGACAATAAAAGAATATGGATGGTTGCCTTCGGGAATATTTTCAAGAGTATATGAATAACGTTCATTCTTTGTTTCATTTGTCATCTTATAACGTTTACCATTGAATTGTAATTCAACTTTCTCGATTTTTTCCATTTCGTTTTTAGTATATAATTCTTTATCTCTATAATAGAAAGTAGCATTACCATCCGTTAACACAGGACCTGTTACTTCTGGAACGATATAAAGATCATCTTGCCCACTAGTAGCATAAACCTTTGTTATCAAATCTGTTTTATTTAAAGGAATATAGCGATCCCCATTTCCTTCTTTAATCGCAGTGTCCCAGTTTTCACCCTTTCGTAATATAAATCCGACACTTTGCGTTACTTCACTTACATTGATAGTCGCGGTAGCCATTCCATGGAGATTTTGGTCAAAGTCTATTTGATCATCCTTTACTCCAGTCCCCCAAACCCAGACATTCCAATCTGTATAATTTTGATCCATTCGGTCATACATAAACTGGATATGTCGTCTTTCATAATGATTACCTTTTAAATCTTCTATCGCCTTAATAGCTTCCTCCTTAGAGTAAAAAACGGTATCTAGCCCTTCAATTATCCATGCTTCTGCCATCTGTTTCCCTTCGGCAATGGCAATGGTGTTTTCTGTATCTTGTGTTTCCCAGTTTCCTTTACGAGGGATTATCGTTATATCCTTTTCAGGAAAAGAAAATTCGCCACTTATAAACTTAAAAGGATCATTTTCTTCTTTTGTAAAAGAAAATCCTCCATCTTGTAGTCCACTATTATAAATCCATAAATCCCATTTTTCATAATTTTCATCTAAACGATAGTAGTTAATAGTGTACGTATACATGTCTCCCACTATTTCGATTTTCTTTTCCACTTTTTCTCCATCTTTTTCAGCAACAAGGATAAAGGAATCATTTGCTTTCACATTTTCATGAACAATCAGTTGCCCATTTATAAGCTCTATTCCTTCTACTATTTCTTTCAGTGACCATGTAAGCTGTGAAATCTTTTGAATGGAACCATCCTTTTTCACTAGATTCGCTTCTAAAGGATAGGATGTATTTTTCTCTACCTTTACTGGAAGTAAATCAAGATTTAAACCAGGCACGATAAGTTTGCTATTGCCATCTGCTAGCTCTTTATTAGCGGGGTCTGTAATCCATTCATTGTCTACAATAAATTTATACTGATACACACCTGCTTCAAGATTTGGAACAGTAAGTGACCATCGATTATTCTCGTCCTTTTCCATTGATAATGCTCCGTTTTGCCAATCGCTAAAGCTTCCTGCAACTTTAACTTCCTTTGCAGTTGCATTATCATAGGAAAACTGTACTGATTTGTCAGCACTGATGAGCGGAGATTCTAGTAAACTATCTGCTTGTGCTTTTGTACTTGGAAGGTACCCTCCAAAGCTGCTAAAAATAAGTAGAACTATTAAACATAGTGAAAGATAAGGATACTTTTTCATACTCAAAAAACATTCTCCTTTCGATTTTTTATGAGAAACAGAGTAGAATCTGTAACTACCTATTAAAGTTAAAGAAAACGATTGCCTAAAGAAAAATAAAGTTACTTTATTGAAAATATGTAGTGATGTGACTTTTGTAGTGAAAACGATTGCATAAAATAGCAAGAGGGAAGCTATAGTTAAATTAGTACGTGTGAATCGGTTTGAAAACGTTTTCTTTTTAAGGATACTATGTATTTATATATTTGACAATAGCATTTTTCGTATTTTTTAGAATTAATCTGAAAAAGTGATAGAGTATTAGTAAAGTATAATGAATTTCTATTCTTATTTTTTGGAGATTAGATAGGAGAGTAGTACAAAATATCCTTCTCGGAGATAAAGTAAATTAATCATTATGAGATAATATTGGTAAAAAATGTGATAATATAAGAAAGAGTATAAAACGAAAATTAAAGGAGAATTATATATGATTTTAGTAGTAGGGGGAGCTGGCTATATTGGAAGCCATCTAGTAAAAGATTTAGTGGAAAAAGAAGAAGTGGTAGTATTAGATAATCTTGCTACTGGTCATGAGGAAGCAGTGGATTCCCGTGCGGTTTTTGTGAAAGGCGATTTAGGGAATGTCGAAGATTTAGAATCGATTTTCACTAAGTATCCAATTAAAGCAGTCATGCATTTTGCAGCATATAGTTTAGTTGGCGAATCTGTTCAAGATCCATATAAATATTATGAAAACAATGTTGCAAATACATTAACATTATTAAATGTCATGTTAAAACATAATGTCAAAAACTTTATTTTCTCTTCAACGGCAGCTACCTATGGAATTCCTAAAGAGGAAATTATTTTAGAAAGCTCGGTAACATCTCCTATCAATCCTTATGGTAGATCAAAGCTAATGGTTGAACAAATTTTAGCTGATTTCCATTCGGCTTATGGGCTTCATTATGTTGTGTTACGCTATTTCAACGCAGCAGGTGCCCATGTATCTGGTGAGATTGGGGAAAATCATGATCCGGAAACGCATTTAATTCCAATTATCCTTCAACAATTATTAGGAGAGAGAGAGTCTATTTCTGTATTTGGCACAGATTATCCTACAGAAGATGGAACATGCATCCGAGATTATATTCATGTTACAGACTTAGCAAATGCCCATATAGCAGCGCTAGAAGCTCTATTAAAGGAAACAAAAGAAGCAGAAACATATAATCTTGGCAATGGAGTAGGCTATTCTGTTAAGCAAGTAATTGAAATGTGTGAAAAGGTTACTGGTAGAGAAGCCAATGTCATCCTTAGTGATAGAAGAGCAGGAGACCCAGCAAGATTAGTTGCTTCTTCAGAGAAGATATTCAGCGAACTTGGCTGGAAAGCAGAAAGAGGCTTAGAGACAATTATTGAAAGTGCCTGGAAATGGCATAATAAATAATAGGAGTGGCGAAGAAATGATGTATTTCTTCGCTTTTTTCTAGTAAATGTTTATATATTAGCTTGTCAATCTATTCTAAACAAAAGGGGTACTATACATGTTTAAGGTAAATCGTATTCATCATATAGCTATCATTTGTACCAATTACAAAGTTTCTAAAGAGTTTTATGTTAATCTATTAGGTTTTTCACCAATAAATGAAATATATAGGGAAGAAAGAGAGTCCTATAAGCTAGATCTCTTGGTAAATGATAGCTATCAAATTGAACTATTTTCCTTTCCAAATCCAAAGAAAAGACCGAGTTATCCTGAGGCAGCTGGCTTACGTCATATTGCGTTTGAAGTGAATAATATAGAAGATACTGTACAGTATTTACAATCGAATAATATAAGAGTTGAAGAAATTCGGATCGATCCAATTACGGCCAAAAAGTTTACATTTTTTGCAGATCCTGATGGGTTACCTATTGAATTGTATGAGGTCTAATTAGCATGAGCCTTTCCTTTATATTGAGAAAGGGTACAAACGGTTTGTAAAATAAACTGCTTATCTTGAGCACTTAGTAATTTCCAGCTTCCAGCTTTTATTTTCATATTTATCATCCTTTCTACTATTTATTCCTTGTAGTATATATATACCGCGTTTATTTTCATTGAAAACACCAAAATTATCAACAAAAGCTGACAAGTATTTCCCGAGAAATGTCGGCTAACAAATTAATAGCCCTCATAGCGAGAAATGCTAGGAGGGCTTATTCTTAAATTAACTCATTAAAATTATTGATAATAAGCTGATCAACCACACGTTCCGTGGCTTTGCCATCTAAATCATCAAAGAAGTACTTAACGAAAGGCTCTATTTTCTCCATTTTAAAATCTTCTTTTTGAATAATGTCGATCATTCTTTCTGTCGTTTTAGCAAGTGGTCCAGGAATAAAGGAATGATAGTCATAGTAGAAGTCACGAGTTTGTACATATTCTTCCACATCATACGCAAAGAATATCATTGGTTTATTTAATAGAGCATACTCAAAACATACAGATGAATAATCAGTAATTAAGATATCCGTAATGAATAATAAATCATTGATTTCTCGATAGGAAGAAAAATCGTAAAAGAAATCACTAAATTGATAAGGAATACTAAATTCATTTTTTACAAATGGATGAATTTTAAATAGAAATACATACTCATCCTTCAATTCGTTATATAGCTTTTCCAAATTTAATACTTCCATTGGATAGTGAGCTGACATTTGTCCATTTCCACGAAAAGTAGGGGCAAATGTGATTACTTTTTTTCCTTTTAAAAATGGAAATTCTTCGTATAGGTTATTTCTTACTTCTTCTTGATAGTCTTTATCGAAAAAGACATCTGTTCTTGGAATACCTGTTGGAATGACATTTTCTATATCAATTCCGAATCCTTCTGCATAATGCTTAGCAACATTATGAGAGCTAACAATGGCTTTTGTATAATTCCGATGGTTTTTTGATTTTGGCGAAGGTCCACCTGGACGTCCTAAGCGACTAAATCCAAACGTTTTAAAGGCACCAACCGCATGCCATAATTGGATTAATTCTGCATTTTTTCTAATAGTAAGTGGATAGATCATTGGATAAAAATCATCAAGAATAATAAATTTTGCTGTAGCTAAATGATATGCTAAGCTGAATATTTCTCGGTAATTCTTTTTTTCATCTACTCCTTTTTTTAAGAGAAGATGGTAGTCATAGTTTAAATTTCTTTTAAGTAATTCATCGTATACAAATTGGAAGTTTCCACTCATTTCACTTCTACTATCAGATGCAAAAATAATCTTTCTTGTTTGTAAAGGTAATAACTTACACAATTTGTATGTTAAAGAAAAGCACCATTTATATACAACACGATAAACAACCCCACGTTGCTTTAAATCCGCATCTAATCCCATTACTGAAGGATCTAAATCCTTTAGCTTTGATGAGGTAATTTTTAATGTTTTTAATGGTAAATCATATGTAGCTAAAAGATTGTACTTCATTTCCTTTTTGGCAGTAAAATACTCCATTTTTGCAGAATGGAAGCCATTATCAAGAAAATGCTCAATATTTCCTAAAGGAAATGACTTTTTATATACTTTATCGCCTAGTACATGTACTTCTAATTCTAAAAATAAGCGATAGTCTTCCTCAGGTAGTGGTCTATTATGGGATGTAATGGTTGCAAAGTTAACTTTAGAGCGAAAGCCTGCCCAACTATATTTATTATCAATAGAATCATTTGTTTTTATCTCTTTTACAAGAACATCCTGTAAAGGGATAGAAACCTTTAAACCACTAGTACTTAATAAGATCAAACGCTTTTTCACTAAATCCTCATTCGTCATCGGAATATTCTCTAAGAAAAAATAGCCTTCAATTTCCATGATTGGCCCATTCCAATTTAATTGAGTAATTTTACGACGTGGAATATGTTCTTCGATTTTTCCAGCGATTTCATTAAGGACAGGAAGCGATTCACTTATTTTTTCTTTTTGAATGATAATGCGATCTTCCGTTATTTGAACGGGCTTATCAATACTAAATTCTAACTCATCACGGACTACAGTCCCAGATGATTCAGAAGACGGTCTTCTTCTTAACTTTCGAACAATCTTTCTTAACATACTTATATCTCCTTAGCTTTCATAAAATAAAGCCTTGTCAGTGAAAGGAAGTTAAACTGACAAGGGTGTATAGATATTCCGATTTCTATGAATTTATAGCCGGGGAATATCCTCTTTAGTTAAAGGTGAGAGCAGATGAGAGACTATTCTTTTGGAAGCCTGTCCATCAGAATAATCAAAAAATCTGTTTTTAAATGCAATCATTTTTTCCTCGTCAAAGGATCCATCATTTAACCAATTTACAAGGGAATCAGTCGTTTGTAAAATTGGTCCTGGCACTAGTGAATCATAGTCATAATAGAAATCCCTTTCTAGCATATATTCCTCTAAATCGTGAGCAAAGAATGCCGCGGGTTTATTTAACAAACTATAGTCAAAAATAATAGAAGAATAATCAGTAATAAGGACATTCGTAATCAAAAGCAATTCCTCAATTGTAAAGCCATCAGCAATATGGAAAACAAAATCATGTAAATCTTCATCTACTTGAAAGCTAGAAGACATGTATGGATGTAAATGCACTAACACTACTGAATCTTTCTCTAATTGATCCTTAAGTAATCTAAAGTTAATTGGACTTACAAATTGTTCTTGTTGATAGCTTTTTCCTCGAAAGGTTGGGGCATATAAAATCAATCGTTTACCTGTAAGTGGTCCAAATTTACTTGTAAATCTATTAAGTACTTCTTCTTTTCTATTTCCTTCAAAAAAATAATCTGTTCTAGGAACACCAAGGGGGAAAACTCTTGTTTCACTCATATTAAAAGCTTCTGAATAGTAAGGAATCACTTCAGATGAGCTTACATACACTCTTGAATAGTTTGAGTGTATTTTAATCGTTTTTATATAATCCTTACTTGGACCATATTTTTTCCCTACTAGGCTCATACCAAATTTCTTAAATGCTCCACAAGCGTGCCAGAGTTGAATGATTTCTGTATTTTTCCGAGGTTTTATAAGGTAAACCAAGTAATGATAATCATCTATAATAAAATATTTAGAAGTTGCTAAGTGGTAACATTCCCTTATTATATGGAAAAAAAAGCGTAGTTTACCTAGGAGTGAATTATTTAGTTTAAAAAAAGATTTTACTAATTGATAATTTTTGTTTCTGTTTTCGATTTCCTGGTAAATATACATTAGATTTCCATTTATTACATTTGATCGTGTCGAAGCAAACGTTATTTTCTTCGAATTCACTTTAAATATAATAGAAAAAAAGAGATAGGTAATTTTGATCATTACTTTCATTAATACAGTAGGTAGTAATTTTATTTTTCTCAAATCAATCTACCTTTCTAGTCTACTTAAAATAAATTCACTCACTTTATATTTTCCACTCCATAATTGTTTTTCCCCATGAAGCAGTTAAGTCTTTTTCAAAAGCTTCAATAATGGATTGAATAGATGTGACTGTTTGGACTTCTCCAATGAGTGTGGAAAAGTAATCGACAATATCTGGGAATTCTTTATATAAGTTAACAGTATTTTGGAAATCAGCACGTCCACTTCTACTGCTACCAATCATAGTTATCCCTTTTTCTAAAACCATTCTAGTATTAATTTCTACTGGATATTCAGATACACCTAGAATAGAAATAGAACCTTCAGGAACGATTAAATCAATGCTCTGGTTAATAGCATATTGGCTACCTAAGCCACCAACACATTCGAAGGCATGATCTATTTTTACTGACTCTGGGATATCATCTATTAAATAGGTTTCATCCACAAAAGAGAAGCGATCTAATTTATACTGGGTTTTCCCGAAGGAAATCACTTTACTTTCTGGATATTTTTTCTTTAATATTAATGACATTATAAATCCTAAATTCCCATCACCCCATACGCCAAACGTATTGCGGCGGACATGTGATCTCGATTCAAACCTAGTGATAGAATGCATGGCAATCGTAATAAGCTCAGTAAAAGCCGCCACAAATGGATTCATATTTTCTGGGATTTCAACTAAACGATCTCTATTTAAAAAGACATAATCCTGCATAAATCCATCGTAACCACTAGATCGGAATCTACTTGAACGTAAATAGTTCTCTGCAATAAAAGGATCTTCTTCAGTAGGGTCATTAGGGACCATCACTACTTTTGTTCCATTAGCGAATTCACCTTTTGGATCATAGACAACCTTACCGATTCCCTCATGAATTAAAGCCATAGGAAGTTTTTTTGCCATCGCCTCTTTGCCGCGTGAACCTGTATAGTAACGTTGATCTGCATTACAAATAGAGAGGTGGGTTGGTCGAACAACAATCATATCAGATTTTAATGAAAAATCTTGGTAGGTAACTTCAAATTGTCTTGGAGAAACAAGACGATATACTTGATTAATCATGGTTTATACTCTCCTGGATAATAGCGTTTGCTACTTTTAAATCGTAAGGTGTAGTAATTTTAATATTAAATACTTCACCCGTAACAAGCTTCACTTTTTCTCCTTTCAAGACACAAATTTTACATGCATCAGAAAGAATCGCCTTTTGCTCGGAAGACAGGGAATAATAATGTTCTTTAAGCATCTTCATATTAAATGTTTGTGGTGTTTGTCCTTGGTACATAAAATCTCGAACAGGGATATTAGAAATAGACTCGCCATCCTCTGATTCAACAATTGTATCAATAGCAGAAATAACGGTATCAACAGCACCAAATTCAAGACCATATTGAATGTTTTCTTCTATAATACGGTGTGTGATAAAAGGTCGAACGGAATCATGGGTTACGATAATATCATCATGGAATAATCCGAATGTATCTTCTACATATTTGATACCATTCATAATGGTCCCATTTCTATCTTCTCCACCTTCAATAACAACTAAACGGTCACGCTTATCGATAAATTTGTTAATAATATCATTCGTGTAATTAATCCATTCTCTTGGTGAGGCAATGATTATTTTTTCGAATTGATCATTTAATAAAAATTTTTCGATTGTATGAATAATGATAGGTTTATCGTTTAATGGAAGGAATTGTTTTGGCATGCTTACATTCCCCATTCTTGTTCCTTTACCACCAGCAAGTATTTCAGCATATATCATAATTTAATACTCCTTTTACATACTTAATAATTCTAACTTTTTTATATTATTTTGTAATCAATAATTTACATAAATCAAACTTAATATACACTTCTTTTCGAGTCATTTCAACAAATAGCCTAGGATTTAAAGGAAACGTAATACTTAGAATTACTATAGGCTGTATTATTAATATCTAATATCTAGAAGGAGGAAGATTTTAGGTAATTGGAACTATCTTGTATTTTAATATAAGAATTTTATAAAAAATAGAGGTGAAGGGCAATTATGCCCAACACCTTTTTATAAGTCTAAATGTTCTTTAAGTTTATTTTGAATGTTTGTTCTCTCTTCATCGCTAACAATTAAATACCATATTTTATTAATTGTTTGACCAGAGCCCTCAATGCTGAACTGTTCAATATCTCCTGCAGCATTCTTATAATTCTTTTGAATATCGACCATTTCATCAAATGTAATATTTGTTTTTACATTTTTACCAAGAGCTTCAAAAATATCATTAAAATTGGTTAAAGTATTAAGGCTGGCTCCCTCTTTAATCACAGCTTGAATAATTAATCTTTGACGAAGCTGTCTACCGAAGTCCCCGCGAGGATCTTCTTTTCTCATTCGAGAAAACTTAAGAGCATCTTCCCCATCTAATGTAATTTTTCCTTCTGGAAAATGTACACCACTATAAGTAAAGTCTAAATCATTGTTGACAGTCACTCCACCAACTGCATCGACAATATCTTTAAAGCCTTCCATATTAATTTGCATATAATAATCAATTGGTATATCTAAGAAATTTTCAACCGTATCCATAGACATGGCAACCCCACCAAATGCATATGCGTGGTTAATCTTATCTGTTGTGCCATGTCCAACAATTTCTGTACGTGTATCCCTTGGAATACTAAGCATTTTAACTGATTTTTTTTCTGGGTTAACAGTCAGAACAATCATTGTATCCGAGCGACCGCTGTCTCCTTCTCGTTCATCTACTCCCAGCATTAAAACAGAAAACGGTTCTTTTTTATTTAAATCTAAGAGATCAGTTCTCTTCTCAGTTACTCGATCTACTGGGACATGCATCGTATCAACTGCATCAGTTAAGGATTTATATACAGTAAATCCATATGCTAGAATGGCAATAATCAAAATTAATAAGACAAGTCCTGATATACGTAACCATTTATTCTTTTTTCGTTTTGGTTTATCGGATCTCATGCTAAAGTAAAACCTCCATATCTTGACAAAAATTGATAAAGCTAAATAAAGAATAGCAGAAAAAGGGGGAATTTAATATCATTATTTTCTGAAATAGGAACTAATCTAGATTATTTTGAGGTAATGATTAATTAGTTTTCTAAAAAAAATAAATAATATTCTTCCAAGGTGAATATTGAAATTGATGAGCAAGTAAGTATTAGGTAGAAGGAACTAATTATATAGACGTTTTTTCTTATTAAAAGTTGCATTTTTTTTTGGAAAAATTGATAAGGATAAATGAAAAATATGTTGAAACTTGAAAAATAAATGTATGATATGTTCTGTTAACAAAGGTTATAATAAATTTAGAATAGAGGATGATCCTATTTTAGGCTGAATAATGAGCATTTTATACTAAATGAAAGAATTTAAATACGAAAGGGATGCAACAGAAATTAGTACCCAAAAATTAAAAGAAACTATAACAATCGAAAAGGTTCATTTTGATGTAATTAGCAAATTACTGTCTTTTACTGTTACAAGCGGACAAGCGGAAATGTTAAGTAATATCGTCTTTGTCGAAAGAAGAAGTCGGTTAGAATGGTATGCGAATGAGTATTTTGACAAAAAACAAGATGGTATATCAATTAATCTTAGCAATTTTATTCATACTTATTATAATCAAATCTCTAGATGGGATATCTACTTAGAGGTAACCTTAAATACGAAAACGACGAAAAGATACCGCATTCGTTATTTGGAAGATATTGATGAAAAATATCGAAACTATTTGCAATCAGCAAAAACCGCAGATGTAAATGTGGTAACACCTTATTTCACTATTAATAAAGGTTTATCCGTTGTTATTACACAACCAGATTATTTAGCGACGGAAAAATCTGATTTGAAATTTCGAATTACTTCCTTTTTGATGATTAATAATAGAATCCAATTCAAAATAAAAATTAGGTTACCAAATAAAAAAGAAAAGATTCATTTCCGCTCTTTTATCCTAAAATATAGAAGTAAAGTAGACGATATGCACTATCGCTTTCCTATCAAAAAGAGTACATTAAAAGACGATGTAGTGCTGTTAGAAATAGAAATAGATATCGCTAATTTACATTTGGAAAAGTATTATTGGGATTTTTTACTAGAAGTAGAAAATAGGCAAGAAACGTTTTTAGCAAGAATTCAGAATCCATCAGGAAAGATAAAGAAAAGGTTAAGGAAAATAAAAGCCCAACAATCTTACGAATTCGATAATGGAAATTGGGTTTATCCTTATTTAACAGCGGCGAATACCATTGCCCTGTTATATAAAGAAAAGGAACTTCATGATTCTAATAGAAATCAATGGAAAGAAAAATTTGCTTGGGTTGTTTCTATCCTATTTAGTTGGTATTTTCAAAGAAAAAAGATTTGGCTAGTTTTTGAAAAATTTTCTGATAGTGCTCAGGATAACGGCTATTATTTCTTCAAGTATTGTTATGAGCACAATAAGAAAAAAAATCTTTACTATATTATAAAGCAGGATTCTCCAGATTATAGCAATATAGAGTCTATGAAAGATAAAGTAATCCATTATATGAGTTTTAAATATATGGTCTACTTATTTGCATCACAATTATTAATCTCCTCTGAAGCAAAAGGTCATGTTTATGATATAAGAGCATTAAGAGGAAGATTAAAAGATACACTTGAAAGAAAAAGATATGTGTTTCTTCAACATGGGGTAATAGCGCTTAAAAGAGTGGATTCTATTTATAAAAAAAATAGTAGAAATGCTGCGGATTTGTTTGTGGTATCATCTGAGCATGAAAAGAAGATAATTGTTAATAATTTTGGATACAACCAAAAAGAGGTTATCGTTACTGGATTAAGCAGATGGGATGTCCTAAAAGATAAGAGTCAAGAACATAATGTAACGAATATTATGTTAATGCCAACTTGGAGATCATGGATGGACGATATTCCAGAAGAAAAATTTATTGAAACCGATTATTATAAGAATTATCTTGCCTTTTTGCATTCAGAATCATTATTAAAAATATTGGAAGTTAATAATTTATATCTGCAATTCTACATCCATCCAAAATTCAAGCTTTATATTGATCAATTTAATAGTTCCAACCATCGAGTCAAAATCATTTCATATGGAGAAATTAAAGTCAATGAGTTATTAATGAATGCAAAATTACTTATAACCGATTATTCTAGTGTGGCATGGGATATGTATTATCAAAAAAAACCGATTGTATTTTTTCAATTTGATTTAGAGGATTATTTGAAATACCAGGGAAGTTATTTGGATATGGATACAGAGTTATTTGGGGATAGAGCATTAACGCAGGCAGATTTAGAAAAACTTATTCAAAAGTATATTTTGAATAAGTTCCGAGAAGATAGAAAATATGCGGAAATGAGAAAAAATCTGTTAAGCTATACGGATAATAATAATTCGAATCGTATATTTGATGAAATAATGAAGCATAAACAGACTCTATACAAGAGAAAGAAAAAGAATCAATTCTTGATGAGAACAATCTGGGATTATTTATTGATAAGGAAGAAAAAATTAATCAAGAGAGAATACCTAAAAAGCTAGTAAAAGGTAAATTAAATATAAAAAATATAACGGCCCAAGAAAATAAACTCAACTTTACTATTAGTGAAGAATTTCTCCAAGAGAGAATACCGGGTAAGATAACATTTTATTTGGTAAATAGAAAAGATAAGCAAAAGTATTATTTTGAGAATCAGGATATTAAGGAAGATAAATATGTTGAATTAAACTTTAGTGCTTTTGCAAATGAATTTGCTGGGAAATATTCAAGATGGAATATGTTTGCTGAAGTAATTTTTGACGACTGTATGGAAGAATGTCGAGTAGGTGATTATGATAATCAGTTAAAAGACAAATACCAAAAATATTTTGAAAATTTGTCTGTGAACGAAAATTTCGTCGTTGCCTCCTATTTAACCATTAAGGACGAAGTGTCTATAGTAGTAAAAGATATAAAATTCTTTTACCCTGAAAAATACAATATTGAAACCTTTATACAGAAAATAAATTTGAAGAGGGGATATTTAACTGGTAAATTTACCGTATCTGTTCCTTTTAAATTGAACTTAGAAGTGAACGAGATAGTTCTAAAATTAAGATCTCAAATTGAAGTGGAAGAACACTTAATAGAATTTACTTCGAGAAAAATTGGAGTCTCAACCATAGAAGTAGAGTTCAAAGTAAATATTGAAAAGACAGTACTTAAGCAATTCTACTATGAAGTATTCTTAACGCTTTCTTTAAATGGGGAAAAAGTATATAAAAGGCTAGAAAATGCATCCAAAAAATTAAAAAGGAAAGTAAATCATTCTATTCTTTCTAACAGATATTTAACAGATAACCAAAGTATTGTATATCCATACATAACTCCCAAAAATGTTTTTTATCTTGCTTTTAGACAAATGGATAGTAGCGAATCTTTAAAAGATGTCATTAATGAGTTATTTGCTTATCCTTTATATAAGTTGGCTGAACCTTTCTTACTTAAAAAAAATATTTGGTTAGTATATGAAAAAAATTCAGAAACCGCGCAGGATAACTCTTTTTATTTCTTTAAATATTGCTATGAGAAACACCATGATAGGAATATTTATTATGTTATAAAGAGGAATGCAGCTGATAGGGCTAATTTGAAAGGGATGGAAGATAGAGTAATTTATTTTATGAGTATGAAGCATTTAATTTTTATGTGTGCTGCAAAATTACTTGTTGCTTCGGAAACAAGAGGACACTTATATTTATGGAGGCATCAAAGAGGTAAAATTAAAGACATCCTTAACAGAAAAAAATTCGTGTTTCTTCAACACGGAGTCACAGCGTTTAAACTAAATGACAATGTATTAAGGAGAGACTCTGATAGTGCCGTAAATTTATATGTAGTTACTTCTGATTATGAGCGAGATATCATTAGTAATGGATTAGGGTATGATCCGAAAGAAATTATTGTTACAGGTTTTACAAGATGGGATTATTTAGTTGATAAATCTCACCAAACTTCTCCAAAAGAAATCTTTTTAATGCCAACTTGGCGAGGGTGGTTAGATGAGGTTCCAGAGGAGGACTTTGTTAATACACCTTATTTTAAAAATTATATGTCCTTTTTAAATTCAGATATACTACACTCTTTACTAGAAGGTAATAATCTAAAGTTGAATTTTTTTATTCATCCGAAGTTCAAACAATACATTAGTAAATTTTCATCTGAAAGTCCATTTATTCGAATTATTTCATTTGGAGAAGAAAAGGTTAATGAATTATTGATGAGAACATCATTGTTAATCACTGATTATTCTAGTGTTGCATGGGAAGTGTACTATTTGAAAAAACCAGTAATCTTCTTCCAATTTGATATAGAGGAATATGAACGTTTAACAGGAAGCTATATAGATATGAATGAAGGATTATTTGGAGATCGCGTATTTGATTCTGATGACTTAATAAAAACAATTAAATATTATGTACAGCAAAATTTTAAGGAAAAAGATATTTATGCGAATCAAAGAGATAAATACTTCAAGTATATTGATAATCAGAATAGTGAAAGAGTCTTTAATGAAATAACGAATAGTAAGGTTTTATTTGAAGATGAAAATAGACGGAAGAAATTAAGATATGAAAAAATAAGAAAAAATAAAATGGCGTCTTATTTTTGGAATAAGGCTATGAAAAATACAAAAGCAAATAAATTAGCAGTAAAATTAAAAGATTTAATACGCAGAAAAGTTCTGAATTAAAATTTTATGAGTAAAAATTAGTCAATATTATCAAAGATACCGGAATAACCTGTAAATATAGGTTATTCTGGTTACCCTTGGATATAAATGGTTTTTAATGAAGTAATGAAAAATACCTATGAGGGAGAATAAATATGGCGTACAGAATTGCAGTTATTGGGAGTTGTGTTAGCAGGGATGTATTTAATAGTAATATTATTCCTGACTATAAGGAGCTGTATGAGGTTGTTTCAACTGTTTGGCAAACTTCCATACCAAGTCTTATATCAAAAAAAATTAAAATAACAGACGAAGACATGGAATTATCAAAAGAACTGTCTAAGCATAGATTAAACACCTTAAAAAGAGATATAAAGAAGACGCATTTAAAGGAATTAATAGAGTCTAAACCTGATTTTATTATTATCGATTTTTTTGCAGATATAAGATATGGGTATGTTAAGCTTAACAGTTCAGAAAATTATTATTTGACTAATAATCCTAATGGGTTTAGGCAGACAAGATTTTATAAAGAAAAAAAATACGGTAAAACATATAACGTTCATAAAAATAAAAGATTCTATGAATTTTTTTATAATTCGTTTGATAAATTCTATAACATGGTTAAAGAAGAACTTCCTAAAACAGTAATTTTGATTAACGGGTTCGTAGAATCTTATGGATATATTGGTCCTGAAAAATACCCGTTAAGATACGATGAGGAAACACTAAGTGATATTCATGAAAATAACAAAGAGTATCTAAGTATTTACAAACATCTAGAAGAAAATTATTCAGACATAACTGTTATAGAGATGTCTAAAAAAATATATTTTGGGGACCCTGACCATATGTTTGGTAATGCACCTTATCATATGACTAGAGAGTATTATAATGATTTATATAATCGTATCACCCAACAAGTTTTAAAATTTGAACAAAATAAACAGTAAATAGAAAAAGACAGTATGCATTATTTATGGTTATGCTACTGTCTTTTTCTATTAATACTCTATTTATTATCCACCCAATCGATAATAAGAGCTGATAAATTGGAACTAGAATTACCGATAGAAAATGTGTTCCATTCTTGATGAAATTCTTGGATTTCTTTTACTCTAAATGAGTTATTTATTATGGTATTAACTATTTCTTCTGTTGAATGCACTACTGGTCCAGGTACCATTCCTTCATAAGGTTCCCACATGCCACGATTTTTAGTATATTCTTCCAAATCATAAGGGAAAAATATCATAGGTTTCTGTAGAAAAGAGAATTCAAAAGGAATAGAAGAGTAGTCAGTGATTAAATAATCTGTAATAAATAATAGGTCATTAATTTTTTTGTAGTTTGATAAGTTTAAAACAAAATCTTTATATGTTTCTATATCTATATTAGTTTTAATCGCTGGATGTAATTTTAATATCAATAAGTAATTTTCACCTAGATTTTCTTTTAAAAGAGGAATATCGATAGGTAACTGATAGTTATCTAATTGATCATCTCGGAATGTAGGAGCATACAATAAAATTTTTTTATCTTTAATAGAAGGATAAGTTAAAGATAAATCTTGAATAATTTTCATTTTCATTGCTTCATCGAAAAAAATATCGGTTCTTGGAATTCCAGAATAGATAAATTGGGAAGGTTTAGCTCCAAATGCTTCCATAAAGACATATTCCATTTTTTTTGAACCTACTATAATATTTTCAAATTGGTTATAAACATGTTGAAAACGTTGATTTGCTTTCTTGCTTCGATGTTTTATAGATGGGTCCTTTAATCCGAATTTTTTAATTGCACCTGCTGCATGCCATATCTGAACTTTTTTCACTTCCTTTCTAAATGTAACAGCAGAAAGAAAACCAAAGTAATTATCCAGTATGATAACCTTAGCAGTTGCAAGATGATAAATAGAACGAAGAAACAAGAGTAATTTCTTTGGTTTTAGTAGTAACACTGTATCATTATTACTACTATTTTTCCTGAAATATGAAAAACAGCCAATATTATCGCTAATTAACACGATACGTGCATCCGGTATATTTTTAATTAACTGTTTATAAATAAACTCTGCATTTTCTACAAAAGAAATACAAAAAACAATTTTTCTTTGTACAGGAAAAATTTTAAAAATATTAAAGAAAAAGGAGAAAAAAGCTAGGTATATGTTAATGGCAATTTCTCTAACCATTATTAACTCTAAATAGGTCTTTTTTTATCTGTGTTGTTGAAATCCCAACTGTTCTAGGCAGATATATAACCTGGCAATATTCATTTAAAAAATCAAATTGACCTTTCCAATCGTCTCCCATAACAAAGACATCTATTTCATTGTCAATTACATCTTGTATTTTTTGTTCCCAACTGTTTTCTGGAATAACTTTATCTACATAGCGTATAGACTCTAGAATGGCTTTTCTATTTTCAAAACTGTGATAAGCTTTTTTGTGTTTTTGTTTATTAAATTCATCTGTTGACATGGCTACGGTCAGATGATCTCCCAATTCTTTAGCACGCTTTAATAAATTTACATGGCCCCAATGTAGTAAATCAAAGGTACCATATGTGATTACTTTCTTCATTTTTTTCCTCCTAAAAGGATATAATAATAAAATCTCTCATTATCAGATATATAGCAATACTATTGCCTTTATTATATTGTCTGAATCAATTAAAAAGTTATACATGGGAACATAATTTAATACAATACAGTTATTTTAAGGCTTTTAATTCTAAATAACAAGTTGATATTCATTATTTTGGGTATAATAGTTACTATAAGTTAATCATGTATTTCGGTGCTAAAATAGTGAGAGACGATACAACGAATGTATAATACTTTCGGAAAGTTTACAATTGGCTAAAGTAAGAAAAGGCGATAATCAAGCTATTAAAGAGATGCCGAAAGAAATGCTTCCTATTGTGGATAAACCAACCATTCCATATTTAGTCGAGTAAGCAAGTGAATCAGAAATTGAAAGATAAGAGAGCCAGAAAAAGTGAAAGAATCATGTGGGAATTCATTATATTAGACAAAAGAACTAAAAGAATTTGGACATGCTTTCTGGTTTACCACAAATTGCAGATAATTGAATTAATTCTTGTAAAGGGTTGCCAAAAAGTTGGTAACCCTGTTTTATCCGAATTATAGTCCTTTTTTTAGGTTTGAAATCCCACCCACTAACGGATATAATGTTTGATAGATTAAGAAGCCCATTTTATTGAAATAATAATTCATTAATCACTTGTCACAGAATATAAGGGGAGATAACACAATGAGTGAATTGGAAGTTAGCAATCATAAAGCAAAGGAGCTAGAAATAAAAGAGAACAAGGTTTATATCCAGTTCTATTTCGATGATACTATGCTTTCAACTGAGCGAGGTGCACTTCTTTTTTACTTAAAGGATAGTGAGCAGTATTTGCACTTTTCACTTGCACGAATCTCCTCTATAGATGGACTTGGATTGTTTGAAGCAGTGGTTGATTTAGAAGAATGCAGCAAGGAATTTTCCAAAAAGGGAACTTGGGAAATATATGTTCAATTAGAGAATACTCAAAAAAAAAGATTGTATAGTAGTGAAAAAGTAACAAGGTTATTATACTACTATTTTGAAAAAAACAACCGTGTGTTCTTCCCTCATACGACGAATAAAGGAGAACTTGTTTTTAAAACATCTGAGCCTTTATTATTTGCTGCGATTGATAAGGTGAATATAAAAAAAGATGGATTTGTTATTTTATCTGGCTATTATGATTATCCTGAATGGCATAAACAAGCACCCTCTAAAATAAGTGGAATGATTATAATGGAGGATGATGTAAATAATCATATTTCTCGTTTTTCACTAGAAGAGAGAGTGATGGAAAGTTTAAATAATCATATTTCTTCGTATAGAAGGTTTGAAACAATTATTGATTTGAAAAAAGGGTTGCACAGTTTAAAAAACATTCATTATAAATTTCATTTAGAGATTAGTTATCAAGATGAAAAAAAACATAAAAAGATAAAGGGTCTTCCATTATCTTATTTACCGTCTATCGGAGAAAAAAATAAATTGAGAAAAATATGTTCAATTTCACAATCCAAAAAAAGAGTAAAAGTAAGACGAAAATCAGAAAAAAATTATTTATCCATTTCTGTTTCACCTTATTATCAGAAACAACAATTATATGAAAATACAACAAAGCTCTTAAAAAAATGGAATAATGTAAATAAGCTACTATTCCTGTATAAATTACTATTTAAGATAGTAGGATATTTTCCTGCTAAAAAGAACACGATTGTATTTGAAAGTTACTTAGGAAAACAATATAGCTGTAATCCTAGAGCGATTTATGAGTACATTCAAAATAATCATTCGGAATTTAAAACCTATTGGAGTGTAGATCCAAGGTATTTGGAAAATTTTGATGGGGAAGGTTTAGATGTTGTACCTCGCTTTTCAATAAAGTGGCTTTTTATCATGGCGAGGGCTGATTATTGGGTAAGTAATAGTAGATTGCCACTTTGGATTCCTAAACCAAGGCATACGACGTATTTGCAAACATGGCATGGAACACCGCTTAAGAAATTAGCAGCAGATATGGATGAAGTATATATGCCAGAGACTAATACGAAAATGTATAAAAGGAACTTTTTGTATGAGGCAAGAAATTGGGATTATTTAATTTCTCCCAATGTGTATTCTTCGGAGATTTTTAAAAGTGCATTTCGCTTTAATAAAAAAATAATTGAATCAGGATATCCAAGAAATGATATCTTGCAAAAAGAACATTCACAGGAAGAATTGGATAAGATGAAGGAAATGTTCTCAATCCCTTTGAAAAAAAAAGTTCTATTATATGCACCAACTTGGAGAGATGATCAGTTTTATAAAAAGGGAAAATATAAATTTGATTTGGAATTAGATTTACATAAGTTAAGAAAAGGACTTGGAGACGAATATGTTGTCATTTTGAGGATGCATTATTTAGTGGCGGAAAATTTTGATCTTTCTCCTTATAAAGGATTCGCCTATGATTTTTCTAATTATGAAGATATTAGAGAGCTATATTTAATCTCTGATATGCTCATTACCGATTATTCGTCTGTTTTCTTTGATTATGGAAATTTGAAACGTCCAATGATTTTTTTCGTATATGATATTGAAACATATCGTGATAAATTGAGAGGCTTTTACTTTGATTTTGAAAAAACAGCACCTGGACCTTTAGTAAAAACTACAGAAGAGGTAATCGAATCTGTGCACAATTTAAAGGAAAGTATACCTAGTCAAAAATTCAATGATTTTTATAACAAGTTTTGTTATTTAGAAGACGGTAAAGCAGCTAAAAGAGTAGTTAATGAAGTATTTTTAAAGTGAACGATAGAAAAAATAATGAAGAATGAATACTCTGCCTTTCTAGAGGCAGATAAATAATAGAAGGGCAAACACAATGATGAAATCGATGTTTAAAGTAATAAAAGAACAAATAGATAACTTTCATTTAATACAAAGGCTGTCCATGTATGAGTTGAAAAGTTCAAATAGAAATAATTATTTAGGGATTCTGTGGGAGTTTATTAACCCCGCTATTCAAATCGCAATCTATTGGTTTGTTTTTGGCTTTGTACAAGAACGAGATACAGTTCTAGGCAAACATGGAGATATTCCCTTTTTTGTTTGGATGCTCTCTGGAATACTTATATGGTTTTTTGTTTATCCAGCCATTACACAAGGATCTAAATCCATTTATACTAGACTTCGAATGGTCTCAAGAATGAATTTTCCATTGAGTGCGATACCATCCTATGTAATATTATCTTTATTATATCCCCAACTATTATTGATGGGAATTATAATGATTATATTCCAGTTTATTGGATATCCTATTTCGATATATTACTTGCAAATACCATATTTTTTATTTGCAGCTATTATATTTTTATTTGCGTTAGCACTCATAACAACAACTATCTCAACTATTGTGCGTGACTTTCAAATGCTACTAGTATCGTTAATGCGGGTTCTTTTGTATATAACACCAATCTTATGGCCAGCTGGAAGATTTAGTGATTCTTCGTTAGGGAAGATTTTTGATTATGTCATGCTATTAAATCCGCTCTATTATTTAGTAGAAGGCTACCGTTATGCTTTGTTAGGAGAAGGATGGTTTATTACGGCGCATCCTACAATTACAATTTATTTTTGGGGATTGGTCCTCCTCCTATTAAGTGTAGGGTCATATATGCATGTGAAATTTAGAAGACATTTTATTGACTTTTTATAATGGAGGCGTCGTATGGAAAAGTCTGTTATAGTGAAAAACTTAACAAAAAGATATAAATTATATAAGAATAATTCGGAGAGACTAAAAGATATATTTCTTCCGAAAAATTATGGAGAACCTTTTTTTGCTTTAAAAGAAGTTAGTTTTGAAGCTGAAAAAGGAGATGTTATTGGATTTGTGGGGGTGAATGGTTCAGGCAAATCAACACTTTCTAATATAATAGCAGGTATTGTCCCACAAACTTCAGGAAAAGTGGAAATTGACGGACAAGCATCCCTAATTGCAGTATCGGCGGGAGTGAATGGAGAACTAACAGGCCGTGAGAATATTGAATTAAAGTGTTTAATGCTTGGATTTACTAAGCAGCAAATAAAAGAGCTAGAACCAGAGATTATCGAGTTTTCTGAGCTTGGAAAATTTATTGATCAGCCAGTAAAATCCTATTCAAGTGGAATGAAGTCTCGTCTTGGCTTTGCGATTTCGGTCCATACAGATCCAGATGTATTAATTATTGATGAGGCGTTATCAGTTGGAGATAAAGCTTTTGCTGAAAAATGCTTGGAAAAAATGAATGAATTTAAGCAACGTGGAAAAACGATGTTCTTTGTCAGTCACTCGATTGGTCAGATGAAACAATTCTGTGAAAAAGGAATCTGGCTTGAGCATGGTGAAGTGAAGATGATTGGTAGTATTCAAGAAGTAATGCCTGCATACGAGAAATTCTTAGCAGATTATAAAAAAATGACTCCTAAAGAAAAAAAGGAATTTCAAGCGTCTGGTCTAAAAAGAAGAAGCGATCCAGCATTTGTTGGTAAGGTCTAAAAAGAAAGAAGCTGGTCATTTTTTGCTTTTTAAAACCGTTCTATCATTTAGAACGGTTTTATTTTAAATTAGATTGAGTTGAAAGTTTTTAGGTTTTTGGTGAAACTTTCTTAAACAAGTGCCCGTCATATATAATAATAATTAAGTTATATTTATTTATGATAATAAATTTGTAATATAAATGTAAAATAAGGGTATGATTTATTAAGCCACGCTATATTGTATTGTGTTATAATAAATTTCGATTATAAGCAAGAATAGACAGATGCCTAAAAAATGTACGTTAGTATAGGCATTAGGGAGGATCTCCATGATATATGTAATGCTCGTGGTATGTTTTATTGCTTCTATCTTACTCACTCCATTAGTGAAGAAGCTTGCATTTAAAGTTGGGGCAATGGATAAACCAGAAAAACGAAAAGTACATCAAAAAATTATGCCTCGTATGGGCGGTTTAGCTATATATATTAGTTTTATTATCGGTGCATTAGTGATTAGTCCAGATAAAGACTATCATTATCCGATACTAATTGGTAGTGTGATTATTATTGCAACGGGAATATTAGATGATATCTATAATCTTAATGCAAAGGTTAAATTTGTTGCTCAAACTATTGCTGCAATAATTGTAGTCGTTTGGGGTGGCGTACAAGTTGAGTTTATCAATTTACCATTTGGTGGACAATTAGAATTTGGATTTTTGGTTATACCAATAACGATTCTTTGGATTGTAGGCATCACGAATGCCATTAATCTAATCGATGGTTTAGATGGTCTTGCCTCAGGTGTTTCCTGTATTGCGTTATTTACGATTACTGGTATGGCGATGATTATGGGAAATGGATACGTAATTGCGATTTCTTCGATTGTGTTAGCAAGTACGCTTGGATTTTTATTGTTTAACTTTTATCCGGCAAAGATTTTCCTTGGAGATACAGGAGCGTTATTCCTCGGTTACATCATTGCAGTTATGTCATTATTAGGATTTAAAAATGTAACGTTAATCTCATTTGTTATTCCCGTTATTATTTTAGGAGTTCCTATTTCTGATACATTCTTTGCTATTATTCGTCGCTTAGTGAATAAACAGCCATTAATGGCACCAGATAAGTCTCATTTGCATCACTGCTTGTTAAATATAGGGTTTACCCATAGACAAACGGTTATTATTATCTATGCTATGGCTTCATTTTTTGGACTTGTTGCTGTGATATTTTCCATGGCAAAAGTATGGGGAGCCATACTCCTAATTGTAACAGTCTTGCTCATCATTGAATTAATTGTTGAAAAGATTGGTTTAGTAGGAAAGAATTATAAGCCTATTTTAAAATTTCTTAATGATATAAAATATTCAACTGATAAAAATCGATAAAAAAGCCCTTCTTGAGAGGGCTTTTTTTTTTGTGAAATTATATGATAATAAATGGGGAAATCGAGGTTATAATAGTCTATGCTTCTCATCTAACTCTTCTTCATAATAATCATCATCAAACTCATTCCAAATGCTCGGTTCATGGTCATTAAATAATGGTTTTTCAATAGCATCATTTAAGAAAGTTAACATTTTTTTTAACAAATATAACACCTCATTATATCTAATTCATTTTTATGATTAGTATTGTCAAATTAAATGAAAAATATTATGGAATCTTTCATTTTCACTAATGCATCTTGTAATTTACCCGTGATTTTTTCTTGTTTTGTGGGATGGATTTTTTGGGGAAAGAAGTATGTATTTAAAAAAAAGAATTTAAAAAAGAACATTGACGAATCAATGCTCTTGTAATAGCTGTATTTTCTTATTTCACATTCTTCACATATTTTGCTGATACATAGCCTGTTACTTTTCCATACTTAATTTTATACCAGGAACCGCTTTTGGCGTATATTTTTACTGTTTTCTTGTTTGGGATTGATCCGACTATTTTTGATGAAGTGGTGGGCTTCTTTCTAATATTTAGCTTTGTAGCTTTTACGCTCCCTTTTTTCACTTTATATAAAGTGAAATTTTTTGTAGCTGTTTTCTTTAATTTACTTGAATTTACAGTTTCAACATATGCTTTATAGCTTCCATCACTTGTTTTTCCAACGCTCCAAGTATAGGAATGAGTTCCTGCTTTTAATGACTTATTGGAAGTAAGAGTCTTCACGACTTTATTCTTACTGTTCATAATCTTTACAGTTGCTTTTGTTGATTGAATGACATGAAAGCTCACCTTTACTTTATTGCTAGTGGTATCATAGCTAGTTTTCACATTTTTAATGGTTGGTGCAGAAGCTTTTTTTATAGTGAAAGCTTGTTTAACTACTTTTTCTTTGCCAATACTATTAACAGCACTAATATTTAACGTATATGTTCCGTCGTTAACATTTCCTACATCCCAACTAAAAGAGGATGATCCTGCAGATAATGCTTTGCTGCTTGCTAATGTTTTCACGACTTTATTTTTGCTATCTGTAATGGTCATTGACGCTTTCGACGGTTGATTAACAGAGAAGGATGCGTGCACAGTGTTTGTATTTGTATCAAAGGTTGTTTTGATAGAACTTATTGTTGGTGTATCTAGTTTGGCAATTTTCACTGTTGCTGTGCTTGTTGTTTGAATGTTATTATTATCTGTTGCGATGATTTCAGCCGTATAATTACCGTCAGCCCAAGTTGATGTATTGACAGTGTAAGTATAGCTACCAGCGTTCAATGAATCATTATCTAAAATTGTTGTTTTGATCTTACCTGTAGTGTCTTTTATTCTGACGATTGTGCTAGCTGCTTTTGTAAGGGTGAATGACAAGTTAACTGCATTGTTAGAATTCGTAAAAGAAGCTTTCATATCTTTTATTTCTGGAGCTGCTATTTCCGAATCTGTATATTCTGTAACTAATTGTGCTGCAGGATAATAAAACGCTAAGATTGTATTATACTTTTGTCCCGCATTAGCACGGTTATTAGCCCCATATTGACTTAGACCAACTCCATGGCCATAGCCTCTTCCTGCAATACTATGTGTTGTAGTGTTTGAAGAACTTTTTGTCACAAGATAGCTTTTTACATAATTGAGTCCAATCATAGCCCTAACTTTCGATGCAGCAACATTTGATTGGTTTATCTCTTGCAAGATTAGTTTTCCATTTGTGTCAGTCATATCTTTCACATAAAACTGAATAGAGATGGAACCGGTGCTAACTCTTTTTGTTGTGGAAGGATTTGTGAAAGATAAAGAAGGAACAGAGACAATTTTTATATCTTTGTCTTTATAGCCGTTATTTTTCAACCAAGTTTTTAGATTAGAGACAATAGCACTGTCCTTTTCCGAAACATTGTTCCACCATGTATCTGGATTTTCTAGATCTTTACCTTCCATATCAATTTGCGTTTTTTGGACATCGAAGCTCCAAGTGTAGCTTGTATCATAGGAATCCGCCGCGCTCTTTAGATAGGCAAAATCGTTGCCCCAAACATTTTTAGCCGATTCCATTAATCCACCATTACTAGCTGAGTAGACAGCATCGATTAATTTATTGTTATATTTTAGGACTTGTCCAGTTGTAGCTTCGACTGCCTTATCAGAATTAGGATGAGAACCACTTAGTCCACCGTAAACTTGATGGCTAATTGTATCTGTAATCGTCTTTCCGCCATAATTCCATGAGTAGGTACGTGCTGCAATTGCTTGGGCTTTTAAGGCTTCTATATTCCAGGAAGCAGGCATTTCACTAGGAACAACGCCTTTAAGGTATTCTTCCATTCCAATCGTATTTATCGGGCGGATATAGCTTGAACCATTTATCGTTTCTATAATAAATTCAAAGGAGCCTTTGTATTTTCTATCATTAATCATTAAATAATCATTAGGATTGGATGGTGTTAATGTTAAAGAACCTGATTCCAAAATAGCTGTACTTCCTTTATATAATTTAAGTTTAGATTGTTCTAACTTAAGGGTATAGGTAGTTGTATTATTTAAGGTGATTTTTCCATCTTCGGTTGTATATGTTCCAGATGGTGTGATAGAAATTTGCGTTTTATTCCCTAGATAATTCTTTAGCATAACATGTACTTGTGGTTCGCTGGCACTTGCGTATGCATGCTGTTCATAAACTGGTAGGATTGAAATAATTAAGAATAATGACAACAAAAATGATAGTGTTTTTTTCATTCTCGTTTCTCCTTTATTTAATTGTCATATTTATAAAATAATTATTTGGAACATTTTTTTTAGGGAAGGGGATGGAAAGACTATTATTCTTTCATTAAGAAGCTAGTATGATTCTATCATACTTTTATTCTATTGATTCGTGGTTAATACTGGTATTTTGAAAAGACTTTTGTCTTTCTAGGATGAAACAATTAGAGAAGAAACTAATATAAATTTTTGCAAAAAAAAAAGGACATGCACGAATGGAAAAGGTGCATGTCAGATATAAATGATTAGTTTAAAGCGGAAGAATCTGTTGTTGTATCTGTTTCTGTTGGTGTTTCAGTTGAACTGTCAGAGTCAGAAAAAAGACTGCTGCTCACACCTAAATGCTGCTGAAGAATGGATTTTGTTTCAGCTAAGGCTGCTTCATCTAATTCATAAATATATTTGCCGTCAACTCGGCCGTCATAACCTGTTAATGTAAGTGTCTCTACTTGTAAACCATTGTCTGCTGTTGCATAGGCAATTAATGATTGCATATCGCTGAATGAAAGATCGGTTGTCATATTGCTTCCTACTGCTTCCATTACTTTTGAATATTTTGTAATTCCTTCTACTGAAATAGCTTTTTTCATGATTGCTTGCATGATTAACTGTTGTCTTTTTCCACGCTCAATGTCGTTATCAATTTTTCTTGTTCTAGCAAGGGCAAGTGCTTCTTCTCCGTCCAATTCTTGATATCCTTCTTCTAGATGGATAGCTCCTGCTTTATCTTTTGAGTTTTGCTCTGTAAAAGTAACTGGAACATCGACATCAATACCACCTAAAGCATCAACAACATCCATGAAAGCGTCAAAGTTCATTTTTACATAATAGTCAATTGGAATCTCTAGTAAATTTTCTACAGTATCTAAAGTAGATGTAACTCCGCCAAAATAATGTGCATGGGTAATTTTATCTTTATAGCCGCGTTCAGGAATATATACATAAGAATCACGTGGAATGCTTAGTAATTTAACGGACTTTTCTTTCTCATTTAAAGTAGCAACCATTAAGGCATCGGAACGAGAACGTGTTGTTCCAGATTGACTTGATCTCTTTTCGCTGTCGTCTACTCCAATAAATAAAATGGAAACATCGTCGATATCTGGGTCCACTCTAGTTTCCCTTTTTGTATCACGATCAATTGGTTCATATGAATCATCTGCAACTGATTTTGCTTTTGAATAGAGAGTTGCTCCATAACCAATGCCTGCTAAAATAATAACAAGCAGAGGAACAAAAATAAAAAGTTTTGCTTTTTTTCGTTTCTTTTTCTTATTATCCTTTATATATGTTTCTCTTGATTTATTTGCCATAAGTTTCTCCTTTGTAAATAAAAAATACCACCAAAAGCTATATACTATATTAACGATAAATATCGGTTCCGTAAATTAGCATTTTTTGGCTATATTAGGTATTTCTTTGTATGGTGAAAAAAATTAAATAAAATTTTCTGCATAAATCTTTTCTTTGTCTGTCATAATACCTTGTCCATTCGTTAAGTCTGTTATCCACGCTTTGTAGTTTTCGATTTGATCTGAATCTACAAAGACTTCGATTTCAACCTTTTCTAAATAGTGAATGTCTTTGATTTGATAGTTTGAGGACCGTAATTCATTTTCCATTTTACCAAGTAAAGGATACTCGATGGAAACACTGATTATTTGCTTTAATTTTCTTTCGATGATGCCTACGTTTGTCAAGCCTTCTGAGGTTGTTTTTCCATAAGCGCGAATAAGTCCTCCAGCACCAAGCTTGATCCCACCAAAATACCTTGTTACAACAACGGTAGTATCTTTTAGACCTTTTTTCTTGAGCACCTCAAGAATGGGTACTCCTGCTGTGCCACTTGGTTCACCGTCATCATTTGCCTTTTGAATTTGGTCATGCTCTCCAATTAAGTAAGCAGAACAATTATGTGTTGCGTCTTTATGTTTTTTCTTTATTTCTCCTATGAAAGCCTGTGCAGCTTCTTCTGTTTCTGTTCGCGCAATATGTGCAATAAACCGCGATTTTTGTATAATTAGCTCGTATTCTCCGTAGCTAGGCACAGTTAGATAGGAAGGAAGCATACTGAAAGCTCCTTTCATTATGTCTTTATAACCGTCCATTGTTTAAAGTGCGATTAATTTTTTCTATCTATAAAGACGGGTGTATCGATTAAGCTTTTCGAAAAAAAACAGGAAAATCGATAATTAGTCTTATTTCATTATAATTCGACAAGGTCTATTCTTCAATTATTGTTCTCTTTGTAATCAAATCTTAATATAGTGATTTAGCAAGCGTGATATAATAAGTAAAACTCCATGCTCGAAAAGACCCGCTACATATGGAATGGGCTATTCTACATGGAGCGGCTTGTGTTCATGTTCTAACCTATATATATTTCTTTTTCTTTGTTTTTCGTTTAGAATAGGATAAAATTATATTAGCGAATTTTTACATACTTTTTCACAGCAATCTTTGGAATTGTTAGGTCTTAAGACATGGTTTTGAACAGGGGGATATGTGTCTAAATAACGATTTTCATTTATTTTATAATGAATTATACATATTATTAACTTTCAAGCTAAAATAAGAATGGATGTTGGAAGGGTTTTAGCCTTTTTGGAGGAATTATATATGTTAATAAGGAAATTTGACACAAAAACGTTAGATTATATTGTGGAACAAATGATTCAGACTGTTGGTTCCAGCAAGGACGAAATTTTTCGTATCGGAGAACAATGTCGACAAGATTATGAAACCCTTACCGAAGAATTAAAAGAAATGAAAGTACTTGTGTTAGAAACGATAGAAAAAGGAGACGAGCTAGAAATCCAGTCTCGATTTGCTCGTAAGCGCTTGTCAGAAGTAAGTAAGCATTTTAATGAATACTCAGAAGCGGAAGTAAGAGAAGCTTATGAAAGAGCACATACGCTGCAAATGGATTTAAGCATGAATCGGCATCTTGAAAAGCAATATCGTGAGCGCAGAGATGATTTGGAACGCCGATTGTTAGGACTAGATGAAACAATCGAGAGGGCTGAGCATCTGGTTACGCAAATTTCTGTCGTCATGAATTATTTGGTTAGTGATTTGAAACAGGTTGGCGAAGTAATAGAAGACGCCAAGCAAAAGCAGGATTTTGGCCTGAAAATTATCGGTGCTCAGGAAGAAGAGAAAAAGCGACTTTCTCGGGAGATACACGATGGACCAGCTCAAATGATGGCAAATGTTATGATGCGTTCTGATTTAGTGGAAAGAATATATAAAGAGCGTGGTGCAAAAGAGGCGTTTGAAGAAATCAGAAATTTAAAAGTTATGGTTCGAAGCGCGTTATATGAAGTAAGAAGAATTATTTACGATCTTCGCCCGATGGCTTTAGATGATTTGGGCCTCATTCCAACGTTGAAAAAATATCTGAAAACAATAGAAGAGTATCATGAATCGACAAAAATCGAGTTTGCCACAATAGGGAAGGAAGCAAGACTTCCAAGTAAATATGAAGTTGCACTTTTTCGGTTAGTTCAAGAATCCGTACAAAATGCTTTAAAGCACGCAGAAGCATCTAATATTACGGTAAAAGTAGAATTACGAAGAGATCAAATTATCGTTTTAGTTAAGGATAATGGGAAAGGATTCGATAAGAATCAGAAGAAGGAAGAATCCTTTGGCTTAATTGGGATGCGAGAAAGAGTACAACTCCTTGATGGAGAAATAACCATTGATTCCAAACTCGGGGTTGGAACCATTGTTATGATCAACGTTCCTATTAGATGATAAAGAAAAAAAGGGAGGCGGAGCAGTTGACTACAAAGATAGTTATTATTGATGATCACCAATTGTTTAGAGAAGGGGTAAAAAGAATTCTTGACTTCGAATCAAGTTTCGAGGTTGTAGCTGAAGGAGATGATGGCACACAAGCCATTCAGCTAATCGAAGAATACCAACCAGACGTAACCATCATGGATATAAACATGCCTTCTATCAATGGAGTAGAGGCAACAAGACAATTATTAGAGAAATTTCCTGAAACAAAGGTCATTATTTTATCCATACACGATGATGAAAACTACGTAACACATGCCCTAAAAACAGGAGCAAGCGGCTATCTGTTAAAAGAAATGGATGCAGATGCACTAATTGAAGCTGTTAAAGTAGTTGCAGATGGAGGTTCTTATCTTCATCCGAAAGTAACGCATAATTTAGTAAATGAATATCGTCGTTTAGCATTAGAAAATGCTTATTCAGATGAACATCATGTACAAGTAGTAGAAATTAGAAGACCATTACATTTATTAACGAGACGTGAATGCGAAGTTTTACAGCTTCTGGCAGATGGAAAAAGTAACCGAGGAATCGGCGAAGCACTATTTATTAGTGAAAAAACGGTTAAAAACCATGTAAGTAATATTTTGCAAAAAATGAATGTAAATGACCGTACACAAGCAGTGGTTGTTGCGATTAAAAACGGTTGGGTAGAAGTTCGTTAAAAAGAAAGGAGTTACCTGAATCACTAGATGGTTTGAGGAGCTCCTTTTTATTTTTAAAATAAAAGAAGACTTCCTTTTGTTATTCTGAAAATTACTACTTATTTGTTGAAAATCTGTCATAAAATTCTGCGAGTTGTAGGTGTTTTCACCTATATTTTTATTGCAATTCTTGATAAGATAAGTATAAATTTCTTTAGTGATGGGAGGATTGCAATGAATGGAATAAACAGAATTTCGGATCCAGCCCTATTAAAAGCATATACAGATGCTGTAAAGTTAGAGCTAGCGGAAGAGTTCATCATGATCCTCCTTGCTGAACTAAAAAGAAGGAATCTTTCAGTTCCTCACTCCTCTCCAAAATAAAATCTGTTGCTTTATTTACCCTGCCTTTTAAATTTCCATATTAATTCCTCTTTTTGTGCATTATAATAGAGTTAATAAATAATGCAAGTAAACTCTTTTTTAGTTAAAATGATAGACAAACGAATAGATAAGGAAGGTAATTAATTGGATGAAAACAGCTATTGTTACAGATAGTACAGCTTATATTCCTCAAGAAGTGAGGGAAAAGTATAATATACATATGATTCCGTTGACGGTGATTCTCGGTACGGAAGTGTATGAAGAAGAAAGAGATTTAAAAGCTTCCGAATTTTATGAAGAAATTAAAACGAAGGAGCTGCCAACTACCTCTCAACCACCAATTGGAAAGTTTGTGGAGCTATTTGAAAAGCTAGCTGAAAATTATGATGAAGTAATC
The DNA here is from genome assembly GCF_950097965.1 of Bacillus sp. T2.9-1. Taxonomy (NCBI): domain Bacteria; kingdom Bacillati; phylum Bacillota; class Bacilli; order Caryophanales; family Bacillaceae; genus Bacillus; species Bacillus sp. T2.9-1. The sequence continues at coordinate 141,131 of NZ_CATNHG010000001.1, read as the reverse complement.
AGCATTCACTTATCAAGTGGAATAAGCGGTACATACCAAGGTGCTATTTCTGCGGGATCCATGGTAGAAGGATTAGAAGTCTTTGCATATGATACAGAAGTGAGTTGTATGGTACAAGGCTTTTATACAATTGAAGCTGCAAAGTTGGTCCAAGAAGGGAAATCAGCAGCAGAAATAATCCCAATTCTAGATGAATTGAAAGAAACAAGCCATGCTTACTTTATGGTAGACGATTTGTCTAACCTTCAAAGAGGCGGACGCCTATCAAGTGCCCAAGCAATAATAGGAAGCCTCCTTCAAGTTAAACCATTACTTCATTTCAAAGATAAATTAATCGTCCCATTTGAAAAAATCCGCACAAAAAAAAGAGCAATGAAGCGCATTGTAGAGCTTTTGGGAGAAGCAACAAATGGCGACAACTACTACGCCGTCATTATCCATGCTAATCGGGAAGAAGAAGCAAAAGAATGGAAAGCGGAACTAGAGAAAGAATTCCCAAACATTGAATTTTCATTAAGCTACTTTGGTGCTGTAATTGGAACCCATTTAGGTGAAGGTTCTATGGGTCTTGGGTGGATGAAGAAAAGATAATAAAGTTATGCGTGATCCCGGTTCTTGGTGAGAATCGGGGTTTTTTGTGTTGGGGATTGATTGGGGTGCGGGTGAGTGAGAGTGGGGGAGTTGGAGTAAGGGTGGGGAAGTTGCAAGTAAAAGTGGGGAAGTTGCAAGTAAAAGTGGGGAAGTTGCAAGTAAAGGTGGGGAAGTTGCAAGTAAAAGTATAAAAGCTGCAAATAAAGGTGTTAAGCGCAAGCAAAAGTGAAGAAGTTGCAAGTAAAAGTGAGAAAGTCGCAAGTAAAGGTGAGAAAGTCGCAAGTAAAGGTGGGGAAGTCGCAAGTAAAGGTGGGGAAGTCGCAAGTAAAGGTGGGGAAGTCGCAAGTAAAGGTGGGGAAGTCGCAAGTAAAGGTGTTAAGCGCAAGTAAAAGTGAGAAAGTCGCAAGTAAAAGTGGGAAAGCCGCAAGTAAAGGTGGGGAAGCCGCAAGTAAAAGTGAAGAAGTTGCAAGTAAAAGTGTAAAAGCTGCAAGTAAAGGTGAAAAAGTTGCAAGTAAAAGTATAAAAGCTGCAAATAAAGGTGTTAAGCGCAAGTAAAAGTGAAGAAGCTGCAAGTAAAAGTGAGAAAGTCGCAAGTAAAAGTGGAAAGCCGCAAGTAAAAGTGAAGAAGTTGCAAGTAAAAGTGGGAAAGCCGCAAGTAAAGGTGGGGAAGCCGCAAGTAAAAGTGAAGAAGCTGCAAGTAAAAGTGAGAAAGTCGCAAGTAAAAGTGGAAAGCGCAAGTAAAGGTGGGGAAGCCGCAAGTAAAAGTGAAGAAGTTGCAAGTAAAAGTGTAAAAGCTGCAAGTAAAGGTGAAAAAGTTGCAAGTAAAGGTGGGAAGCGCAAGTAAAGATGTGAAAGCCGCAAGTAAAAGTGAAGAAGTTGCAAGTAAAAGTGTAAAAGCTGCAAGTAAAGGTGAAAAAGTTGCAAGTAAAAGTATAAAAGCTGCAAATAAAGGTGTTAAGCGCAAGTAAAGGTGGGCAAGTCGCAAGTAAAAGTGAATTAGTTGCAAGTAAAAGTGGGAAGCGCAAGTAAAAGTGAAAAAGTTGCAAGTAAAAGTGAGAAAGTCGCAAGTAAAGGTGAAAAAGTCGCAAGTAAAAGTATAAAAGCTGCAAATAAAGGTGTTAAGCGCAAGTAAAGGTGAGAAAGTTGCAAGTAAAGGTGAAGAAGTTGCAAGTAAAAGTGGGAAAGTTGCAAGTAAAGGTGGGCAAGTCGCAAGTAAAAGTGAATTAGTTGCAAGTAAAGGTGGGAAGCGCAAGTAAAAGTGAAGAAGTTGCAAGTAAAAGTGAGAAAGTCGCAAGTAAAAGTGAAAAAGCCGCAAGAAAAGGTGTTAAGCGCAAGTAAAAGTGAGAAAGCCGCAAGTAAAAGTGGGAAAGTCGCAAGTAAAGGTGAAAAAGTCGCAAGTAAAAGTAGAAAAACCACAAGCGAAAACTAAGTCTGGCCCCCATCATGCCCGTAAAAAAGCATCAAAATAAATTAACTCTTCAATAGCCCCAACATTTTTCTAAAATAAGCAGGAATTTTCGCCGAGCTCCAAGAATAATGCAATATAAAATGTAAAGGAAGTGATTAATTGATTGTTAAACCAATTGAATATCCATATCGAGCGCTCCAATTAGAAGCTTTACTCTCTAGGATCAAGGCAAATCATCCTAATATTTCTTTGATTAATCAAGATTATCAATGGAAACTGGCGGGTTACAGAGGAGAGAAAGCTGTTGACTTCCCACTTAGTTTTTTACCAGACGAGGAATATTTTATTCTTCATGATTTACGGCTTTGGGATGGAAAGCATTTTTTCCAAATTGATGTATTAGTCCTCCATGCAAAATATGCGTTAATCATCGAGGTGAAAAACATAGTCGGTGAACTATACTTTGATACAGACTTGCATCAAATGATACGAATAAAAGGCGAGGAAAAAGAGGCCTTCCCAGATCCTATTCTTCAAGTAAATCGGCTAACAAGGCAACTCAAGACTTGGCTAGCGGTCCATCATTTCCCCGACATACCGATCTATCCCCTCGTTGTGTTTAGTAATACCAAGTCGATTTTACGCTTAACCCCAACTCAAATTCAAACCTTTAAAAATACTTTAATTCATAAAGAATATTTACCAGAATTAATTCCTAAACTAACTGCTTCTTACCAACCGACCTTCCTTCCATCAAATGAGAGAAAGAAATTGATCAAAGGGTTAAAAAGACAGCATACTCCTTTAGATACTGAGATTTTGCATAAATATCAGGTTGATAAAAAAGATATTATTACTGGTATAAAATGCGAAGGCTGCAATCAATTTTTGATGAAAAAACATATGCAACACTGGTATTGTACTGGGTGCAAACAGAAGGAACGTCAATTATTGATACCTAATTTAAAAGACTACTACTTTCTTTTCGGGGAACAGATTACCAATTCTCAACTTAGGGAATTTTTACAAATAGAATCTATATACACATCATCAAGAATACTAGCAAAATTAAACCTGAAAGTGACTGGAACGGGTAAAAAGACTGTCCATCACTTATCTTTAAACCTTTTTAAATCAGAAATAGGAGGAACCAATGCGGTTTTATATAAAAGACAATCTGCTAATTCCTACTAAAACTAATCCCACACATGCTTACCGAATAGCAGATATTTCAAAAACTCAACTCAACAAACTTCCACAAAAAGAAAATTACCCATTTAACCCATCTCTACAATCCACACTTCAAGGCAAGGCCTTACTACTTGATGAAATTCCTTTTTCCCAAGAAGAAATCCAAGCCCATTATGAAAATGGATATTGTTCTTACTTGAAGGGCATTGATAAAAATGCTCGCAATAAATATATGTGCAGACGATGTGGCAATGAGAATCAGGAGCTGTTTGACAGTTTTCCATGTGCACGGTGTAAAGAGATATGCACATATTGTCGCAATTGCATCATGATGGGAAGAATTAGTGAATGCACACCACTAATTACTTGGTGTGGGCCGCAGTTGAATCAAGATACTTCAGACAATGCTTTGCAATGGAGCGGGACACTTTCACCTGGACAGCAAGAAGCATCAGATAAAATGGTTTCCATTATTGAAAATAAATCTGAGCTTTTAATTTGGGCAGTGTGTGGAGCTGGCAAGACTGAGATACTTTTCAAGGGAATTGAAAAAGCATTGCAAAAAAATCAACGTGTTTGCATTGCTACTCCTCGTACTGATGTTGTCCTCGAATTGGCCCCTCGATTACAGGAAGTTTTCCCAGAGATAAAGGTTTTGCCTGTCTTTGGTGGTAGTGAAAATCGCCATCATTTTAGTCCACTTACAATAAGCACGACTCACCAGCTCTTTCGTTATCAACAGGCATTTGATCTTGTTATTTTGGATGAGATGGATGCCTTTCCTTACTCTGTAGACAAATCGCTTCAGTATGCTGTGCAAAAAGCGAGAAAAGATTTTTCCACGCTTATTTACTTAACGGCAACCCCTGATAAAAATTGGCAGGAAAAATGCAGGCAAAACAAGATTGATTATGTTACGATTCCGGCGCGCTTCCATCAATTTCCCTTGCCTGTACCAAACTTCCAGTGGTGTGGTAATTGGGAAAAGGGACTGAACAAGGACAAGCTCCCTGCGTCAGTTGTTAATTGGATGCAAGAACGTGTTCTGCTGAATAAGCCAATGCTTTTATTTGTCCCGAAAATTCATTATATGGAAAAAGTAAAAATCCTTTTGCAATCAATAGTTGGCAGTTTAGAAACGGTTCATGCAGAAGACCCAGACAGAAAAGAAAAGGTGCAAAAAATGCGGAAGAAAGAGGTCGATTTGCTCATTACAACAACTATTTTAGAGAGAGGGGTTACTTTTCCAAATGTAGATGTTGCTGTGTTAGGGGCGGAAAATCAAATTTTCACAGAAAGTGCCCTTGTTCAGATTGCTGGGAGGGTAGGAAGGAAAAAAGAATTTCCTGATGGAACGATTACTTTTTTTCACTATGGAAAAACAAATAGCATGGTTTCTGCACGAAAACAAATTATGAAAAGCAATAAGGAAGCAAGGCAAAGGGGGATGCTTTTTCTATGATTTGTGTGATTTGCTTAACGCCTGTTACTCCTGATTTTAACTGGACATATCTTTTATCAAAAGAGCCAGAAGGTTATTTATGCATAGGATGTAAGGAAAAGCTTCAAGTAATTATGGGAGAAACCTGCCAGATTTGTGGTCGTCCCCTCGACTTGCTTGATGCTGCTCATGTGGAGGAAGGAGTATGCCATGATTGCCGAAGATGGAATGAATCAGCAGAGTGGAAAGGAATACTGGAAGCAAACCAATCGTTATTTTTATATAATGATTTTTTAAAAGAAACAATCGCTCGGTTTAAGTATCGAGGGGATTTTCGAATAGCAGCATCCTTTGTCTCTTTTTTACCGAAAGATTTTGCAAAAAACAAGGTAGTGGTTCCTATTCCATTAAGTGAGGAACGGTTGTTCGAGAGAGGATTTAATCAAGTAGAAGCAGTTCTTTTCTATGCTAAAGTCCCTTATTTGAACTGTATGGTCCGGTTACATAGTGAGAAACAGTCAAAAAAAACAAGAAAAGAGCGATTGCAAATCGAAAATATTTTTAAACTAGAACAGAAAGAGTCGATTATGGCTCAAGATATTCTCCTTGTTGACGATATATATACTACAGGATCGACGTTACGAAATGCGGCGAAAGTATTAAAGGAAGCGGGAGCAAAGTCCATCACTTCCTTTACGATTGCAAGATGAGGAGGAACCATGGATGGCAGAACTAGGGAATTGTCCACAATGTGGAGATATTTATGTGTTAAATAATATTCGTGATGTGTGTCTAAATTGTTATAAGCAAGAAGAAGCAGATTTCGAAAAGGTCTACCAATTTATTCGAAAAAAACAGAACCGCACAGCGCAAATGGAGGAAGTAGTAGAAGCGACGGGTGTAGAAAAAACGCTGATATATAAATTTATAAAAAAAGGCAGAATTAAGCTTGCTCAATTTCCTAATCTTGGATACCCTTGTGCAAAGTGTGGAACGATTATTCGCGAAGGAAAGCTTTGTCAGCCATGTATGACAGGAATACAGAGTGACTTGCATGTCATTGAAAAAGAAGAAGAACGAAAAAAAGAGTTAGAAAAAAGGAACACGTATTTTACTCGATAAACAAAGCGCCGATTCCCTTCGGCGCAACCTACAACCTACTATCCCCTCTAGGAAGATATTCATATAAGCTATTTGAAAAGTAGTTATTTTGGCGTATTTTTATAAAAGTAGAAGGAAATGTTTAAATAAAACGCTAATCATCCGATACTAGTAATAAGAATAAAACTTGTACGGGAAAGAAAGCGAGGAATACACAATGAAAATCAATAATTTTGGGACACAGGGCATTAACCCATATAAAAAAGTAAACAAAGTCGAACAATCCAATAAAGCGGAAGGAACAAAGGGAGCAGATAAAGTGGAAATTTCTGCAGCCGCAAAAGAACTACAGCAAGTTTCCCAAGTTTCTGCAGCCCGCACGGAGAAAATTGACGCACTAAAGAAACAAGTACAAAGTGGTGCATATGAAGTAAATCCACAGGATGTAGCAAAAAGCATCTTGAACTTTTATTCCAAAAACTAATTCATCCATAAAGGCTGTTTTCTAAAAGCTTGTTGCTTTTTCAATAGAGGTATATTCTCAGTAGAAATACTACTAAGTCATAATACACGTAGACTCCCATGGAAAGCGAAGTGTATTCAGGCTGCGGGTTATAACAACAAACTTTACTGAAACAACTTTCATATAAAAAGGAGGGCTAACATGTCAGCTACATTATTAATGCAGACGTTAGACAAGCTTGTAAAACTTCATGAAAGTTTACATGAAGTGGCAAAAAAGAAGACGGAAATAATTAAGGTTGGCGATATGGAAGCCCTTCAGCAAATAATGAAGGATGAACAAGCTCATATAATGAGTATCCAAAAGCTAGAAGAAGCAAGGATGACCATCTCGAAACGAATTGTTGTCAATGTTCCAGATCCTTCTGTGATGGATTGCGTCAAGCATCTTGATTCTGAAGCTGCGGCGAATATAGCTGGAATTGCCATTCAACTAAAAGAAATCATCATGGATTTAAAAGAAACAAATTCATTGAATCAACAGCTTCTTCAGCAATCCATGCAATTTGTCAATATTTCCTTAAATTTATTTAAGCCGACGCAGAAAAGCATTAATTACGGTAAGCCGAGCGGTAATAATATTCGTACAAACACGATTGGAAAACAAGGAAATAGCATTTTAAATATTAAGGCATAATGGGGGAAAGAAAATGGCTTCAACGTTTATGGGATTAGAAACCGCAAGACGTGGACTGACTGCACAACAAAGTGCTTTATATACGACAGGAAATAATATCGCCAATGCAAATACACTTGGCTACACTCGGCAAAGAGTGGACTTGCAGCAATCACAAAGCTTTCCATCTGTTGGGCAAAATGCTCCGATGATACCAGGTCAAATGGGAACAGGAGTGGAAGCTGGCTCCGTTGTACGTGTGAGAGAAACATTTCTTGATACACAGTATCGCTCAGAATCCAGCAAGCTTGGTTACTGGGAAAATCGTGCTGCAGCATTAAGTGATTTGGAAACGATTATGAACGAGCCTTCAGATTCTGGTTTAGCTGCAGCGATGGATTCTTTCTGGGAATCTCTACAAGACATGGCCGTTGACCCACAAAATGCAGGCGCTCGTGCTGTTGTTCGTCAGCGCGGTATTGCTGTTGCAGAAACATTTAACTACTTACATCAAACCGTTTCAGCAGAAAAGGCAGATGCAAAAAATGAATTAGGCGTATCGGAAAAAGCAATGAATACCTTGCTTTCACAGCTTGACCAAATAAATAAGCAGATTGGCAGTGTGGAACCCAATGGCTATTTGCCAAATGATTTATATGATAAAAGAGATAGCATCCTTGATGAATTATCCCAATATGCCAATATTAAAGTTAGCTACGAGGCTTCAGGCGGAAATGCTTTAGCACAAGCAGAAGGAAAAGCAGTAGTAACTTTAGTGGATGATAGTGGAAATACTCTTGGTACCTTAGTGGATACGGATGGTGTCCATCAAATAAAAGTAAACCACAATGCGGATGATACAGCTGTTGAGTCGATTTCTATTGGCGATACAGTAATTGACATTAATAACTTCAATTCTACTGGAAAATTAAAGAGTGTCGTAGAATCCTATGGTTACAAGGATGAAAATGGACAATTAGCAGGAATATATAATGATATGTTAACAGAATTAGATAATCTTGCTTATACGTTTGCAACAGAATTTAACAAGGTGCATGAAGAAGGTTTGAGCCCCAATGAAATAACTGATGGGGACCAGGCGATTTCTTTCTTTGCTGATTCGGAAAGTGGAAGCATTGGAGAGCGAGAAGGCTTTGCAAGCAGAATCACGATTTCAGAAGATATTAAGAATAGCTTAGATAACATTGTTAATGCAGATCCGTCTAATCCAACGCTTGGGGATGCAACCTATGTGAGCAAATTAGCAGACATCTTCAATAATAATTATGATTATGGCAATAACTTAGAGCAGTCTAATTTCCGCAACTATTTTGAAGGAGTTATCGGAAGTATGGCAGTTAGCGCACAAGAAGCGAATAAGATGACTTCTAATTCTGCTACACTCCAACAAACAGTTGATAACAGACGAATGAGTGTGAGCTCTGTTTCGTTAGATGAAGAAATGAGCAATATGATCCAATTCCAGCAAGCATATAATGCATCTGCAAGAATGGTTACCGTAATGGATGAAATGCTAGACAAAATTATTAACGGCATGGGTGTCGGTGGAAGATAGGTGAATAAATAATGCGTGTTACACAATCAATGGTTTCAGCAAATTCTCTTCGCAATATTAGCAATAGCTATAATAAATTAGCAGAACTAAATAATCAGGTTGCAACCGGTAAAAAAATCACAAAGCCATCTGACGATCCAGTAGTTGCAATGAAAGGAATGTACTACCGTTCCAACTTAAATCAAGTCGAACAGTACAAGCGAAATCTTTCCGAACTTCATTTATGGATGGATAACTCAGAGGCAGGACTGGAGCAAGCAACAAGCGGGCTTGATCGTGTTCGCGAGCTTTTGCTTCAAGGAAAAAGTGACACTAATGGAGAAGATGAAAGATCAGCTATTTCTAAAGAAATCACACAATTAAAGGAAGATTTAATAAATGTTGCTAATACAAAGGTAAATGGTAAATATATTTTCCATGGAACTGATGTAACGAATCCTTTAGTGACAAGTGGATCTCCACCAACTGTAGCCTCAAATATCAGTGATGCTTCAATTGATAATTATAATGTAGAGGTTTCCCAAGGGATTAAGATGAAAGCTAATATTAGTCCAAGTACTTTTAACCAAGAAACATTTGATGTACTTCAAGAAATTGAATATAAGATGGCTAATAATGATACTGAGGGATTGGATGATTTACTAGTGCGTTTAGATGGTGTCATTAACTCCATGAATGCTGAAAAAGCTGATCTTGGAGCAAGAACCAATCGTCTTGAGTTGGTTGAAACTAGAATTGATGCTCAAGAAATATTGGCAAATAAAGTAATATCAGATAATGAAGATGTTGATATGGAAGTAGCTATCACAAATTTAGCTGTTCAAGAAAGTGTTCATAATGCTGCTTTAAGTGTAGGAGCAAAATTGATTCAAACATCTTTGATTGACTTTTTAAAATAATATCCAAAAACGAAAAAGAGCTATTCATGGAATAGTTCTTTTTTCTAGAGAAAGGAGTAATTTCTATGAATTTTCCTCAAATAAGAATTCAGTCTACTCCAGCCAAGCTAGGCTTAATAACTAATCCATCCAATGTTTTAATGGAACAGCCAAAAGCTAACCAAAGAATAGAGCAGCCATCCGCAGAAGTTACAATTGATAGAATCCCGTCAAAATTAATAATTGATCAAACTGAGGCAAAAGCTGATGTGGGAATAAAAACTAGAACAAGAGTTTTACAAGAATATGTACAAAAAGGAAAACAAGAATGGCTGAAAGGAATTGTGAGAAGAGTTAGAGATGGTGCAGAACTAGCTGCTATTCAAAATAAAGGTAACCCAATTGCTGCTATAGCTAAAAAAAATGGAACAAAAGAAATGAAGCAGTTTGGGATAGGGTGGATACCTTCTGCTAATAGTGTCAAAATTAATTATGATCCAGGTGAAGTAATTATTTCTGTTAAAATAAACAAGCCTATTATAGAGAATAAGCAAAATAAGCCGATTGTTGAATATACACCCGGAAATGTAGAGGTCAAATTAATACAATATCCATCATTGGAAATTGACTTTGAAAATTTAAAGTACGTTGGGGTAAACTATGAACAATCTATATAAAGGAATGATTTAAGTGAAAATAAATACAAAATTTCATGGTGAAAAAGATATCAATGAGAAGGAAATTATCCATTTTCCAAAAGGTATTCCTGCCTTTGAAGAAGAGAAGCGATTTGTGATACTTACTATTGATGAGCAAGAGAACTTATTTATTCTGCAATCTATCATAAATAAAGGCCTTGGTTTTGTTATTGCAAATCCATTTGTGTTTTTTAAGGATTATGAGTTTGAATTAGAGGATTATACTTTAAGCCAATTGGAGCTAGATTCGGAAAAAGATGTTTTGATATTTACCATTTTGACTTTACAGCAGTCATTTCAAGAATCAACAGTCAACTTAATGGCACCTATAATCATAAATTTGAAAAATAAAAGGGCTCAACAAGTTATTCTCAATCTGCCGCATTATAAGACGAAACACTCTATTTTTTCGCAAAAACAATCAGAAGTGATAAAGGGGTGACATTATGCTTATTCTCTCAAGAAAAGTTGGAGAAGTTATAAAAATTGGTAGTGATATTGAATTGACTGTTGTTTCTGTTAGTGGAGAACAAGTAAAGGTAGGTATAAATGCACCCAAAACAGTTGAAATCCATCGGAAGGAAGTCTATGATCAAATTTTCGAGGAAAATAAACAGGCAACTGTAGACATTTCTCAAGTATGGAAAGTAATCAAAAGAAATAAATAAAAATATAAAAAATGGTTAAACAAAAAAAATTCTTACCGATATATAAAGTAGAGAGGGGAAGGGCGGCCGACTTTCCCCACTTCTAAAAAATAAAACATGTTCACAAGGATGTGAACACTAAATTCAAGGAGGAAATTTAAAATGAGAATCAATCATAATATCGCAGCATTAAACACATACCGTCAGTTAAGCACTGCTAACAATGCACAATCTAAATCAATGGAGAAATTATCTTCAGGTCAACGTATTAACCGTGCAGGAGATGACGCTGCTGGACTAGCAATCTCTGAAAAAATGCGTGGACAAATTCGTGGCTTAGATCAAGCATCTCGTAACTCACAAGATGGTATTTCTTTAATTCAAACAGCTGAAGGTGCATTAAACGAAACACATGCAATCCTACAACGTATGCGTGAATTAGCAGTTCAAGGTGGTAACGATACTAATACTACTGATGATAGAGCACAAATTCAAACAGAATTAGATCAATTAACTAAAGAAATCGATCGTATTGCAGACACAACTGAATTCAACACTCAAAACCTATTAGGGGGTTCTTTCTCTGCAACTCTACAAGTTGGAGCTAATGATGGACAAATAATTAACTTCTCCATTAGCGCAATGGGTGCTGAAGGTATTGGTATTTCTGGCGCAATTAGTGTAGGAACAAATGCGTTAGCAAGTTCATCAATCTCTGCACTTGATGCAGCGATTAAAACTGTATCAACTCAACGTTCTAATTTAGGAGCATTACAAAACCGTTTAGAGCATACAATCAACAATTTGGATACTTCTTCTGAAAACTTAACTGCAGCTGAATCTCGTGTTCGCGATGTAGATATGGCGAAAGAAATGATGACTCAAACGAAGAACTCTATCCTTGCACAAGCAGCTCAATCAATGCTTGCTCAAGCAAACCAACAACCACAAGGTGTTCTACAATTACTTCAATAATTGTATACTTATTATATGCAAAAAGACTTCCTATTTTTTAGGAAGTCTTTTTGCGTGATTTAAATTACTATATTATTTCAATTTTCATAGTTTAAGTTTTCCTACTAAAGAATAGAAGAGGGGAATTGAGGTATTTTACTGGTTTTAATCTGTATCAAAAGTAGTTATACAGTAAAGAATATATTCTGAAAATATAAAGTTATTTTAGAAATATATTAAAAATAAAATAAGTTTGTTGTAAGTCATTTATGGATAAACGTAGAAAAATTTGAAAAACAAGCATGAAAAAGTTAAAGAAAAAAGGGAATGTCCGATATATAAAGTAGAGAGGGGAAGGGCGGCCAGCTTTCCCCTCTTCTAAAAAATAAACATGTTCACAAGGATGTGAACACTAAATTCAAGGAGGAAATTTAAAATGAGAATCAATCATAATATCGCAGCATTAAACACATACCGTCAGTTAAGCACTGCTAACAATGCACAATCTAAATCAATGGAGAAATTATCTTCAGGTCAACGTATTAACCGTGCAGGAGATGACGCTGCTGGACTAGCAATCTCTGAAAAAATGCGTGGGCAAATTCGTGGCTTAGATCAAGCATCTCGTAACTCACAAGATGGTATTTCTTTAATTCAAACAGCTGAAGGTGCATTAAACGAAACACATACAATCCTACAACGTATGCGTGAATTAGCAGTTCAAGGTGGTAACGATACTAATACTACTGATGATAGAGCACAAATTCAAACAGAATTAGATCAATTAACTAAAGAAATCGATCGTATTGCAGACACAACAGAATTTAACACTCAAAACTTATTAGGTGGATCTTTCTCTGCGACTCTACAAGTCGGAGCTAACAATGGACAAATAATTAACTTCTCCATTAGCGCAATGGGTGCTGAAGGTATTGGTATTTCTGGCGCAATTAGTGTAGGAACAAATGCGTTAGCAAGTTCATCAATCTCTGCACTTGATGCAGCGATTAAAACTGTATCAACTCAACGTTCTAATTTAGGAGCATTACAAAACCGTTTAGAGCATACAATCAACAATTTGGATACTTCTTCTGAAAACTTAACTGCAGCTGAATCTCGTGTTCGCGATGTAGATATGGCGAAAGAAATGATGACTCAAACGAAGAACTCTATCCTTGCACAAGCAGCTCAATCAATGCTTGCTCAAGCAAACCAACAGCCACAAGGTGTTTTACAATTACTTCAATAATAAAATATTTTAGTAATTCTATTGAAATATCGTGCTTGTCTTTGTTAAAGCACGATGTTTTTATTAGCATTACTAAACTTAGGGAGGATTACCATGGATATTAAAGTGTCGTTATGTATGATTGTAAAAAATGAAGAGCGAGTTTTAGATCGCTGCTTAGCATCTGTTGCACACCTAGTTAATGAAATAATTATAGTTGATACAGGATCAACAGATAAAACGATGGATATTGCAAAAAAATATACATCCAAAGTATATGAATTTGAATGGATTCAAGATTTTTCAGCAGCAAGAAATTATGCAGCTGAAAAAGCAACCGGCGATTGGATATTAGTATTGGATGCTGATGAATATATTGATGAAGAAAATTATCAAGGTTTTATTCAAGGACTGAAAAGGGACAAGGGGCAGTATGATACCTACGGAGTGAAGATTTTAAACTTTACAGGAGAATATGGAGAAAATCTAATTCAAAACTATCATGATCGAGTATATAAAAATAATGGCGAGATTGTCTATTACCGTTCTATCCATGAACAGCTTAAGCATATACATGGCGGGGACCTTAAGGGAAATGTAGCGAAGCTTATAGTTTTTCACTCTGGTTATATGAATAAAATTGTACAGGAAAAAGAGAAAAATGAACGTAATAAAGAGTTGATTGATAAGGAAATGAAAGAAAGTAAAAATGCTTTTGACTATTTCAATTTAGGGAACGAGTATTATTCACTTGGTGAGTATCAAGAAGCATTAAAGGCATATATGACCGCCTATAATATGAAAACGAGTCATGAATTATCTTGGGTTGCTACAACGGTAGTACAAATTATTAGTGTATTGATTCAGTTGAAACGTTATAATGATGCCATTAATGTCATTGAAGATGCCACTTCACTATATCCTAGCGCTGCGGAATTCCTCTTTCTTAGAGGGGAAGTTAGTTATATGAGAGGACAATTGGATGATGCTAAGTATCATTTTCAGCAAATAATAAACCATGTAAATGAATACAGTCATACTATTTTAAGACCAGATTTAAAGGAGCAGATGCCTCATAAAAGACTTGGAGATATTTATCTATATGAAAAAAAATATGATAAAGCCATTTTTCATTTTATAAGTGTGCTGAATATCAATAAGCTAGATGCAGATAGTATAAAAAAAGTTATATTTATTTTGGATAAATTTCACAATAATCAAGAGATTATTGAATTTATTAAGAAGAATAATCTAATTAATAAAAATAATATACAGCATTATATTAATGCTTGCTATGATTTTGGAAAGCCAAATATAATTTTGCCTTTCCTTAAGGGAGATAATGAAGAAAAGTTGATGCTGGAAATTTGCGAACTAAAAAGATTTTGTATAGAAGGTACTGGAGAAGTAGAGAGTTTTGAAGAATTATTAAAAATCCCGGTTCTTGAAAAGTTAAACGAAAAAAATCTTATCAACCTTGTTGATCTTTACTTGCTAAGTGAGGGATTAAAAGAAAGAAATATATTTAATAGTCTTATTAAAGGCTTAGAAAATAATGAACAATTTTATCTATTAACTCTACTATTGGGCACAGAGCGGGATATAAAAATAATAGAAGATGAAGAACTATACTTGGGTGCATTACAAATTCTTATGAATTACAAGAAATTCAGCCTAGTTGCAGCAATTTTGACAAAAGTTGATTTACTCTCTGAAAAATTCATTACACTAGTTGCAGCAAATTTATATGCAAATGATTTCAAAGGAGAAGCATTACAACTTTATAATAAGAGCGATTGGGAGTATTATACAGAACAAGATTATTTAAATATCATCAATGGTCTTATTGAAACAGGTAATATAGTTAATGCCATTGAATTTACAAAGTATGCAATGTTACTTTTTGAAAATGATTTTAGGTTCTACAAGCTTATAGTGGAAAACTCAATTGACAATCAGCTTATTCAAACAACAGTAGAGACTGCGTTAGGAATTTTTAAAGGAAGTATATATATGGAGAAATTTCTATTATAAAGGGTATATAGGGGGGAAAGAATGATAATTGATATTGTACTAGTATACGCTGTTGGTCGTGGCGGACTTGAAGATGTTATTACAACTGTAAGTCAAGGATTAGTTAATCGGGGGCATAGGGTTAGAGTTATACAATCTTACCCTTCAAAAAATTTAGATTGGGAAAATACGCTTCCTGAACACTATTATTATGGGATGAAAAATAATATAAATAATGAAACAATCCAATCCCTTTCACTTGGGTATGAAAGGTTATTGCAGAAAATTGGAAAGCCAGATATTGTATTAGCAACACACGCACCAAGTTTAAGTTTTATTTGCAGAAGTGCAATTGCAAGTGTTCCTGGTAAAATGTGCCCGATTATTTCTTGGTTACATGCTCCACCAGAGTATTTTGGGAACACAGATTTGCTT
The DNA here is from genome assembly GCF_950097965.1 of Bacillus sp. T2.9-1. Lineage (NCBI taxonomy): Bacteria > Bacillati > Bacillota > Bacilli > Caryophanales > Bacillaceae > Bacillus > Bacillus sp. T2.9-1. Next base: position 125,832 of record NZ_CATNHG010000001.1, on the reverse strand, counting down.
AGATATAGTGATGCTCATTTGGCGATTTCTTCTCAAATTGGAAAAAGTATCAAAAAAAATATATACTTGGATAACCCTATTTTAAATATAGGAAATCCAGTGAAAGTAAGAGATACTGAGCCGATTAGAAGAAGTAAGGATAAGTTAGAACTCATCTTTATTGGAAGAATACATCAACATGATAAAAGGTTAGATATATTATTAAGAGGCTTAGCGAATTTAGAAGGTGACTGGCGACTTAGATTAATTGGAGATGGACCAGATAGGGATTTAATGAGAGATTTATCTATTGAACTAGGGATAGATTCGAAACTTAAATGGTTAGGCTGGATGGATAATCCATGGGAAAACGTAGAAGAGGCTTCTTTGTTAGTTTTATCTTCAGATTATGAAGGTTTTGGATTAGTTCTTGTTGAAGCACTTTCGAGAGGAATTCCAGTAGTATCTACTAGTTGTAGTGGTCCTTTAGATATTGTGGAGCATGGCATAAATGGTTGGTTATATCCTATAGGAGATTCTAAGGAATTAGAAGTTATTTTAAGTGATATAATTAAAGGAAAAAGGATTTTGCCTTCTACAGAGACCTGTATTAATTCCGTTCAAAGGTTTGATACGGAAGAGGTTATTAATAATGTGGAGATGGTTTTAAACTACTATACTAATGGAGAAGGAAGTAATAATTCTGAAAATAATTATTTAGCAAAGGATAACTATTTCCAATTCACCACAAGTGTAAAAAATATATTACGGAACACGATAAAAGGCGTAGAATATTTAGGTACAACACATAAACTATTGAATAAAAATTTATTGAGAGAGTACTTCACTTTAAACTTTTTAGATGCGATTGAAAAAGATTTAAGTCATCCTAATTCCGATGAAAATATTGAAGCAATGGTATGTTATCCTAAACTAGAATTTATAAATTATCAGTTTACTAGGGCAAAGGTTCGTTTTATATTAGCTAATAAGGGAATAAGTAACCATGTCTCGGTCAATGAAAGATTAAATTACTCTGCAAAAATAGTTAACGAGCTTGGTATATGGAAGATTGATGGTTTATCATTGCTAGATGAGGAATCACCAGCTAGAATTATTTATAATGAAAAAGTTAAGAAAAAAATATTATTAGTAAAAACTAATAATAGTGGTTCAAATACACTAGCGCTATTTAAGGATATCCCAGAAGTTATTAAAAATAATTTTGATATAGAACTTGTTACTCAAAATACAAGTGAAAATTATCAATACAAGGTTAAAAATGCTGATATATTAGTATTGACTGAGGCAAATGTTACTATACGGAAAAAATATGCAAATACTAATCAAATTATTATTGAGCTGTGGCACGGATTTCCTTTAAAGTCAATGGGATATGCTGATAAAAATGAAGATAATTTAAATTTAATCTCAGATAGATGGAATCAAATTGATTATATGATATCTTATTCACAATTATACAACAATTTAATGTTTAGATGTTTACACATGGATCCTGATTTATTCCACATAACGGGTATGCCAAGAAATGATCTATTATTAAATTCAGACAATAAAGTAGAAGGTTTCAACAAATTATATTCAATGGATTTATCAAACAAAAAAATTGCTTTTTATATGCCTACTTATAGGCAAGTTATGTATAGTGGTAGAGTGGATACTAGTTTATCTAGGAAAAATATTTTTGGCTTACCTGATTTTGATTATGAAGAGTTTAACCAGTTTCTTAAGATAAATGGGATTGAACTTTTCATTAAATTACATCCGATTGAAGAAAGGCTATATCAAGAGCAGCAAATTGATAGTTTTGAGCATATTCATATCATTACTGATGCATCTCTTAGTGAAAATAATCTTGATTTATATGAAATTCTTGGTATATCTGATATATTAATTACAGATTATTCTTCAGTTTACTTTGATTATTTATTGAAAAATAAACCTATAATATTTATTCCTATTGATAAGCAGGAATATAGTGAAAATAGAGGATTTATTTTATCAGACTTTGAGGTTTGGACACCAGGTCCTAAAATATTTAACCAACAAGCTTTACAAAATAACATGATAAAAAATCTTGATAATCCAGATTTATATAAGAATGAAAGAGAAAGAATTTGTAATCAAGTACATTATTATAAAGAGGCTGGTTCCTCTAAAAGAGTTTGGAAGCTTATTCAAGATATAAGTAATGGAACTAAAATCGTAAACTAAAAGGTAGGATTAAGTTATGATGATCTCTCTTGCGTTAATTGTAAAAGACGAAGAGAAAACTATAAAAAAGTGCATAATAAATGCAAAAAAATTAGTAGATGAAATTATAGTTGTGGATACAGGTTCAACAGATAATACATTAAAAATTTTAAATGAAGATTCTAAAGTAAGGGTTTTTAATTTTGCTTGGACAAATAATTTTTCAGAAGCTAGAAATTATGCGATTGAACAATGTACTGGTGATTATGTACTTTTTTTGGATGCAGATGAATATGTCACATTTGGCAAAAGAAATGAACTTGAGCAAGTGATGAAACGAAATCAAATCGGTAAGATTAAAATAACCAGCAAATTTAAAAAAGACAACGAGGTCTATGAGGCAAGCTCCTTTATATCTAGATTCTTCCCTAAAAACATACGCTATCAAGGAGCTATACATGAACAATTGAATTCCGACTTGCCTAGGATTGAAATGAAACTCACGGTTGCTCATAGTGGCTATCTAGAAAAAGATAAAAGTCTCAGGAATATCCCTATTTTACTAGGAGAAGTTAAGAAGAATCCAAACGATGCATATTATCAATATCAACTTGGAAAAGAATTACGATTAAACAAGGAGTTTAAACAGTCATATACACATTTAAGTACTTCTTATAAATTGGTTGATATGAAGGATTCCTATTATAATCAATTAATATTGGAACTTCTTCAAACTGGCAAAGAGATAGTTGCAGAAGAGACAATAAGGATCATTAATGAAAATGAACAAAGAATGAAAAATATTTCTGATTTTCATTTTTATAAGGGATTATTTTACTTAGATTATTGTTTAAAACACATGCAGTCTTCCATATATTTCCTTTCTAAAATAGAAGAGAGTTTTTTGAAGTGTATAGAAATAAGTAATAAAAAGCATATTGAATATTTAAAAGGAACAGCTAGTTTTTTAGCACTATACAATCTAGGTGTTTATTATGAAGTGATAGGCAGTATGACAAGGGCGGAAATTTATTATGTAAAATCAGCTAAATATGGATATCAACCAGCTAAAAAGAGGCTTTCATTGTAAGAATATAAGTAGTTAGACAGATCAACTTATTTTAGTTGGTCTGTATTTTTTTATTAAAAAAGGAATAAAATTGCCGATATAAAAGTAAATAGTAAGGAATTAAAGGGGGAATATCCAATGATTGAAAAGTATTCATCCAATAAAGTATATCAAGTCCAACAAAACAAAAATATTGATAACAGTATTATTAAGAAACAAGAAATTTCAATAGACTTGCAAATAGATTCAATAAAACCAATAGAATCACCTGGTAAGGATAAAGAGAGAAAAGATTTAGAAGCTTTAATGAATAGCCTTAATGAATTTATTCAGCCTACACATACCTCCATCAAATTTGAACTCCACGATAAGTTAGAAGAATACTATGTAAAAGTAATTAATGATGATACAAAAGAAGTAATCAGAGAAATACCTTCTAAAAAAATGCTTGATATTTATGCTACGATGAAGGAATTTTTAGGATTAATGGTAGATGAAAAAATTTGAAAATATATAATGAATGGTTATATTATTTAGAAATAATAGCTATTTTAGAAATAAAAGAATCCATTATTCCCAATTAAATATATTTCTTACATACTCAGCAGTTTTATTATATTAAAAAATAGGTCTAAAGTAAGATATACTTATATATTGGTTAAAAGATGAAAGAAGTATCCGATAATAAAAGTAACTAATTATAATTTTTTGAGTAGCTAATTTATAAATAAGTGACAGATAAAATTACTTTATGAGGTGAGATTGTGGTTTTAAGAATCGGCGGACTTGCAAGCGGCATGGATATAGATTCTCTTGTTGAGCAGCTAATGACAGCGGAAAAAGTACCATTGGATAAATTGAATCAAAATAAAACTTTTACAGAGTGGCAACGAGACGATTATCGTGAAATGAACACTTTGTTGCTTTCGTTAGATAATCTACTTTCGGAAGGAATTACCAAGCAATCAACATTTATCAAGAAATCAATTAATTCTTCCAATGAAGCTGCTCTATCAATAAAAAATGTCAATTCTACAGTTGATTTTTCAGGATCAATAAAGATAGATAAATTGGCTACTGCAGCTTCCATGAAAAGTGATGGAAAAACCTTAATTACTGATTATGACTCAAAAAAAACTTTAAGAGAATATGGAATTAATGATTCGAAATTAACTATTTCTGCAATTGATGCAAATGGTGTTCTGAACAGTAAGGAAATTGATATAACAGATACAGATACTATGGATAGTTTAATTTCTAAAATCAATCAACAGTCAGGTGTAACTGCTTTCTATGATTCTCAAACTAATCAATTTTCGCTAACTGCGAAAAATACTGGGGAGATTGAAGGAGCAGAAATTACACTAAGTACATCTACTGGTGGCACCTTATTAGATAAATTGAATATTGACTCTAGTAATACAGATACAGAAAAAGGAATTAATACTGCAGGGTCTAACGCAGAGATAGTATACAACGGTATCACTACAACAAGGACATCAAATGTGTTTAAAATCAATGGGGTAGAATTAACACTGAAACAAGTGACCAGCGATACAGTAAATTTTTCTTCAACTCCAGATGTCGATTCAATCTATGATTCTATTAAAAGCTTTGTAGATAAATACAATGAAATAATTGGAAAAATTAGTGATAAGATTGGTGAAACAAAATATAGAGACTATGCTCCATTAACAGATGCTCAAAAAGAGGCAATGACAGAAGATGAGATAAAAAAATGGGAAGAGAAGGCAAAAAGTGGAACTTTAAAAAATGACCAAATTCTATCTAATGTCCTTAATAGAATGCGTTCTAGCTTAGGCTCCATTGTCAGTGGTAATGGGACTTATTCAAGGCTGTCAGATATAGGCATAGCTACTACAAACAATTATTTAGAAGGCGGTAAACTAGAGATTGATGAAGATAAACTAAAGGCAGCAATAACCGCTGATCCAAACAGTGTTTATAAGCTTTTCCAAAATAGTGGCGCCCAATCTTCTAGTGAATATGGTCTTGCACAAAAAGTTAGAGAAAACCTTAAAACAGCGATGAATGAGATTAAAACAAAGGCAGGAAGTTCCTCAAGCGTTAATAACACATTTACGTTAGGAAAACTACTAAATCAATACAGCACAAGAATAGATGATTTTGAAGATAAACTTACAACTATTGAAAATAGATATTGGTCTAGATTTACGGCAATGGAAACAGCTATTAATAAAGCGAACAGTCAATCGGCATATTTGACGAACATGTTCAGCTCACAATAAAGGAGTAATATACTATAATGGCAACCACTAACCCATACCAATCGTATAAAGAAAATTCAGTGAACACAGCATCTCCAGGTGACTTAACGCTTATGTTATATAATGGGGGACTGAAATTTATCGGCTTAGCTAAACACGCCATTCAAAATAACGATATTGCAACAAGGAATATAAATATTCAGAAGGTACAGAATATAATAAAGGAATTAATGGTGACACTAAATATGGATATTCCAATTTCTAAAAATTTTATGTCTCTTTATGATTTTATGAACCGTCAGCTTATAAAGGCGAATATTGTAAATGATGTAAAAGTTTTGGAAGAAGTGGAATTTTTATTAACTGAATTTAGGGATGCCTGGAAAGAAGCAATACAAATTAATCGTCAGAAGCAATATAGATCGGACGGAAGAGTTTAATGGAAGTGTTCAAGCAATGCTATAAAATCACTTCAGAGCTAATAGACCATTTAAAGAGCGATTTGGAAAAGGATACTGAAAAGATTAATAGACTACTTGACTTAAGAAATCAAATATTCAATAACATGACAGTACCCATCACTGTTAGCGAGAAGAAGTGGGGACAAGCAATTTTACTACAGGATCAAGAACTTTTAGAGTTGCTTCAAGTTGAAAAAAAGAGTCTTCAAAAGAAGATTAAGGAATTACAGATAAAAAAAGTATCTACTCAAAAATATGTTAACCCGTATCAGTCGCTTCAGACAGATGGAGTTTATTATGATAAAAAAAATTAAATGTGAGAAGATCATAAGTGTATTGCACTATGATCTTCTCACATTTTAAGATTATTTTTTTCATGTATACATTTAGAAGGGATGGGAATGAATTATCCCCATCCGGCATTAAATCACTTTATACAAACCAACCCTAGTCTCCTTATTATCTACATTTTCTCCAACTAACACAATCTCCGAATCTGCGTCTTCTGGTGCAATAATGCTATGATCCTCCACTTTTACTTTACAAGCAGTAACACTTTTTTCGATGACTACATTTTCACCGATAACGGTTCCAGGAAGGAGTACGGAGTCTTTAACGATTGATCCTTTTCCGATAATGACATCATGGAAGATGACAGAGTTTTCTACTGTTCCATAAATTTCGCAGCCTTCACTAATAATGGAGCGTTTTACGGTAGCGGAAGATTCAATATAGGATGGGGCAAAGCAGTGTTCGTGGGTAAATACGGTCCAGTCTTTGTCATTTAGAAAGATATTGCTTTCTTTTGATAATAAGTCCATATTTGCTTCCCAGAAGCTGTCGATTGTCCCAACGTCTTTCCAGTAGCCTTTAAACGTATAGGCGTGTAATTTGCGGTTATCTGTAAGCATGGCAGGAATAATATCTTTCCCAAAATCCTTTGATGATAATTCATTTTTTTCTTCTTTTTGTAAATAGTTTTTAAGTGTTTTCCATTTAAAGATATAGACACCCATTGAAGCAAGATTTGACTGTGGGTTAGCTGGCTTTTCCTCGAAATCAACGATGCGGTTGCTTTTGCTGTCTGTATTCATGATTCCGAAGCGGCTAGCTTCTTCCCATGGAACTTCTGTCACAGAAATCGTTGCATCTGCGCCTGTTTTTATATGCTGTTGTAACATTAGGTTGTAATCCATTTTATAAATATGGTCGCCAGAAATAACGAGAACATATTCCGGGTTATACTGGTCAATATAGGATATATTTTGATAGATAGCATGTGCTGTACCATCATACCAGCGTTCTTCTGTACCACATTGGTATGGAGGAAGGATGCTTAGTCCGCCATCTCTGCTGTCCAAATCCCAATCTTTTCCGTCTTTAATGTAATTTTGCAGTACATGTGGCTGGTATTGTGTTAGTACACCAACGGTATCTATTCCTGAATTACGGCAATTGCTTAAAGTGAAATCAACTATACGATATTTTCCTCCAAATGGTACTGCTGGTTTCGCTAATTCTTCTGTTAGTTTTTTTAGTCTTGTCCCTCTTCCTCCAGCTAAAAGCATTGCGATACATTTTTTATTCAAAATAGATCCCTCCAGTATGCGTTGTCAAATCTTCCATTGTTAGAATTTCAAGAGAAAGTAAGATGCTCCTTATTTTTCCAGAATTTTTTCAAATTTTAAGAACATCTCTTAAAAAGCAAATGTTCCTCACGTTTCTATCAAGTAAGTAGATCTATTTCGTTATAAACGATCATCTTCCCAAAGTTTATAAAAGTACTCTTCCTCTTCCATTTCTTTTAATTCTGCTTCATGCTGATTTTGTAAAATTTTTTCACTCATTCATTGTACCTCCAAGTTAATTTCTTAATGTGTTCATTGTAGCAAATATAAAACAATGAATTGTAAAAATATTTTGATTAATTTCGATAAATCTCGACACAAACCTAGGTGATGATACTCACAATTACATCTTTTGTTAGGAATATAGGCTTCTCCTCATAGATTATGTCGAAATGTTTTTAAATAGTGCAATTGGTTGTCTAGATATTTAACAACAATAGAATTAACCTTTAATACGAAAAATACTAGTATTGACGGCCTTTTGCCTATCTAAATTCTTAAAATAACTAATTCTTTTAGCAGGAATAAGTTGCTTTATATTTAAGGAACGTGACGTTTTATTTATGCTGTATATATATCCTGTCCGCCGTTGATTGAAACATTTTCTGACATAAAAATTTGCTGGAATTATTATACTAATAAATTCCCTCATAAAAATGTTCACAAGTTTGTCGAAATTTCATATCGTTTTAGCAGGATTTTAGTAGGGTAGGCTAGAAATATATAGTATAGTCAAAATGATTCCTTCTAGGTATATTTCTATTTACCATTAGGAAAAAATAAGACTCGCACTGGAAACTATAAAGGAGGAGTAACTTATGAATTTCAACATTAGAGGAGAAAACATTGAGGTAACTCCAGCAATTAGAGAATATGTCGAGAAGAAAATATCCAAATTAGAAAGATATTTTTCTGAAACACCAGATGCAAAAGTAAACGTCAACCTTAAAACATATAATGACAAAACGTCTAAGGTCGAGGTTACGATTCCAATGTCCCAGCTGCTGTTGCGTGCAGAAGAAGACCATATGGACATGTATGCAGCAATCGATTTAATCTCAGATAAATTAGAAAGACAAATAAGAAAACATAAAACAAAAGTAAATCGTAAGCATAGAGAAAAAGGCAATTTAAATGAACTATTCGGTTCTTATGAAAGTGTGCCAAGTGGTGAGGATGAAGAACAAGAGCTAGAAATCGTTCGCCAAAAACGCTTCAACCTAAAACCAATGGACAGCGAAGAAGCCATCCTGCAAATGGATTTATTGGGCCATAACTTCTTCGTCTATACAGATGCTGAAACAAATAACACGAATATCGTCTACAAACGAAAAGATGGAAAATACGGATTAATAGAAGCACAATAAAAGACAAACCTGCAGCGAAAAGCTGCAGGTTTTATTCATAAAGTAAGACGGTGAAAAGATATAGTGAAATATAAAATATCAATATAAGCATTCAAAAAATAAGCCTCCCTTTTTGTACATCATATATGTCAATAGACAAACTCTCCAAATTCCTAAAGCTAATTTGTAATCCGCATTTGGAAGTTTGAAAATTCTAAAAAATACTTCCCTATTTTTAAAGGAAAGGCTATAATGAGACATGATTTAAAACAGAAGATGCGTGGTGGTTAAATGAAATTGGATGAAACAGATAAAAAGATATTAGAATTACTTACAGCAAATGGCAGGCTGTCCTATGTGGAGATCGGGAAAGAACTAAATTTGTCACGAGTGGCAATCAGAGAAAGAGTCAGTCAATTAATCGAAAATGGAGTCATTGAAAAATTTAGTGCTGTCATCAATTCCGAAAAAGTAGGTAAGACGGTTTCGGCCTTTTTTGAAGTGGACTGTGAGCCAGCTTCCCTTATTCAAGTAGCACAAACGCTTGCGGAAAATCCAGTTGTAGCAAGCTGCTATCAAATGACAGGGCCAAGTACTTTGCATATGCACGTCCTAGTGGAAGACTTTGAAGCATTAGAAAGCTTCACGAACAATGAACTTTATTCCTTAGAAGGCATAACACGAGTAGAGAGCCATATCCTTTTAAGAAGATTTAAAAGTAGAAATGGCTTAAAAATTTGATACATAGCAAAGAAAAATCAAATCCATTCGGTTTGATTTTTTTGTTTTTATACGAAACGTATTCAGAAATTCTATAATATATTTTTCAGTAAAAGGAAATAAAAACCGACAACTCGTGTTTTTATTGCAAAATCCTCCTAATTTCTTCTAAAAAATTTATAGGTAAATGATGGAACCTTTTATTTTTTTGGAATAGCAATGCTCTTTTTAATTCAATATCTAAAGAAGACTTTTGATGAGAGGTAATCCTTAATTTAATAGAGAAATGTATATTAATACCTATTTTTGAATGATTATTAGAGAAGTGTTTCTATAGTCTTTTCCTTTTCCGTATTAGTAGAAATCTTTGTGAAAAACATATTATTATTTCGGAAAACTAAATGATAGGGAAACGAAAAGGTTTACAATGATTCTGTTAGTATTGAATATATAAAATTATTAAATTTTTTTGAAAAATCACTAGAATTCTTATTATAACTATCTTATAATCATGAATATTAAATATTTGCTTTCGTTTGTTAATTAAATAAAGAAATTTAGTTTACTTTTGAAAGTGGAAATTGGTTATTTTTACAAAGAGGGGAAGGTGAGACGGTTGATCTCGATGATTATTAGAAGGTTATTTCAGCTAGTATTATTGCTTATTGGAATATCTTTCTTAGTTTTTGCTAGTATGCACTTGGCACCGGGGGATCCAGCTTCAATCATAGCAGGACCAACAGCATCATCTTCTGATATTGATGCGATTAAAGAAAGCTTAGGATTGAACAAACCCTTTCTTGTACAGTATTGGGATTATCTAAAAAATGTCTTACAGGGTGATCTAGGTTATTCTTATCAGACGAAACAATCTGTATCAGAAGCTATCGCCATAAGATTTCCAAATACTTTGAATTTAGCGATAGCAAGTATCATTGTTGCAATCGTCATTGGGTTGGTTGCTGGTATTATTTCAGCACTCAAGCAAAACTCATGGCTAGATGTATTTAGCACGGTATTTTCCTTAGGTGGGATATCAATTCCAAACTTTTGGCTAGGCTCCATCTTAATTTTAGTATTTGCCGTGAATCTGCAAATACTGCCGGTCGGTGGATTAGATGCTCCATTTTGGACGATAGAAGGAATGCAACAGTTAATTCTGCCTGCTATTACATTAGGAACAGGTTCAGCTGCAATGATTGCCAGGATGAGTCGTTCTTCGATGCTAGAAGTCATTCAAGCTGATTATGTACGAACAGCAAGAGCAAAAGGGGTAAAAGAAAGTTCCATTATTGGTGTTCATGCAATGAAAAATGCAATGATTCCAGTCATTACCGTAATTGGCGTTAACTTTGGAGGATTATTAGGAGGAACAATTATTACGGAACAAGTTTTTGCGATAAACGGTGTTGGAAGATTAATGATTGATGCGATTGCTTCAAGAGATTTTCCAATGGTGCAAGGTTCTGTATTATTGGTAGCTTCCCTCTTTGTTTTAGTCAATTTAATCGTAGATATTATATATGTATTTGTAGATCCAAGAATCAGCTATGACAATTAGGAAAGGGGGAAACCAATGGAAACTGTACCAAATCCACAACTATCTCCAGCTGTGAAGAAAGTGAGAAAAGATTCCTTTCTATTAGACACTTGGAAAAAATTAATTAAAAATCGGTTAGCGGTCGTTGGGTTGATTATTATTATTTTGCAAATAGTTATAGCAATAGCTGCACCGTTAATCACAAGCTATGATCCTGCTCGTCAAAACCTCGAAGCAACTGAATTACCAATGTTCACGGAAGGGCACTGGCTCGGTACAGATAATTATGGGCGTGATATGTGGAGCAGAATTGCTTATGGAGCAAGAATTTCTCTTGTAGTAGGTAGTATTGCCGTCGCTCTTGGATTAGTTGGCGGGATTACATTAGGGTTATTAGCAGGATATTATCGTAAATTAGATGGAATTATTATGAGGATAGTAGACTTATTATTTTCCTTTCCAGGCATTTTGCTTGCAATGCTTATCATTGCTGTGCTTGGTACGAGTTTAGTAAATGTTGCGATTGCGATAAGTATCTGGTCCATTCCTTCTTGTGCCAGAATTGTCAGAGGCTCTGTCTTATCAGTGAAAAAACAAGAATATGTCTTGGCAATGAAATCACTGGGAGCAAGTGATGTACGCATTATGTTCAAGCATATTTTGCCAAACTGTACAGCACCAATTATCGTGTTTGCAACGATGCGGATGGCAACAGCCATTCTATCCACTGCATCCCTCAGTTATTTAGGATTAGGGGCTCAGCCGCCGACACCTGAATGGGGAGCAATGATATCACAAGGCCAGGCGTATATGTGGACATCACCTCATATGACGATTATTCCTGGTATTGCCATTATGCTAACAGTGTTTGCGTTTAATGTTGTCGGTGATGGATTAAGAGATGCGCTCGATCCGAATATGAAAGTTAATCAATAACAAAAACAATACATAGATTAAGGGAGAGTTTTTAGATGAAAAAGATAGTTTTTGCCATGATGGCATTATTGCTGCTTGTTGCAGCAGGATGTTCGAATTCTAGTGGGGGATCCAGTTCAAATGGAGAAAGTGTAGCACAGGAAATAACATATGCGACAACTTCAGATGTTGTAGGATTATCCCCAATTTTAACAAATGATTCTGTTTCTTCTTCTGTCAATGAGCAAGTGTATGAAACATTGTTTACACGTAATTCAGAAACAATGGAAATTGAACCACTTTTAGCAGAGTCCTATGAAAATCCAGATGATTTAACATGGATAATCAAATTAAAAGAAGGAATTAAGTTCCAAGATGGTACAGACTTTAATGCAGAAGCAGTAAAATATACCTTTGATAAATTCCGTGATCCAGAAACAGCGGCACCACGCGCATCTTTGCTTGAACCGATTGAATCTGTCAATGTACAAGATGAATACACTGTAGAGATTAAAACAAAGTATGCATACGGTGCTTTACTTGCAGCACTTTCTCATTCTAATGCTGCCATCGTTAGTCCAGAGGCTGATAAAAATGGAGATTTAATGAAAAATCCTGTCGGTACTGGTCCATTTAAATTTGTAAGCTGGACACCAGGTGAATCTGTTGTATTGGAAAAATATACTGATTACTGGCAAGGGGAAGCAAAACTAGACAAAATTACATTTAAAGTGGTACCTGAAGTAACAACTGCAATTTCGATGCTACAAGCAGGAGATGTTCAATTTATTGATGGTATTCCAACAGAGCAATTGTCTCGTGTAGAAGGTCTTAAAAATGTAGAAGTACAGAAAAAAGAAGGTACACCTGTTTATTGGTACGGATTTAACATGGAAAAGGAACCAATGAACAATCTTGAATTCCGTCAAGCAGTAGCATATGCATTAAATCGAGATGCTTATGTAAACCAACTTAATGGCTTAGGGGTAGCTGGAAACAGTATTATTGGACCAAAAGTATTCGGCTATGATGAAGCAAGTAATGATGCTGGTTATGATTATAACTTAGAAAAAGCTAAAGAATTAGTGGAGAAAAACGGATTTGGCGACAAAGAGTATACATTGCTTGTAGCAAACAGAGCGAACTATATGAAAATGGCAGAAATTAGCCAATCTCAATTACAAGAGGCAGGTTTCAAAATCAAAATTGAAACAATGGAGTGGGGTGCATTCTTAGATGCAAGTCGTAATGGCGACTATGAAATGAACTTCTTAAGCTGGACTAACTCAACTGCAGATGGAAGTGAATTATTATACCCTAATTTCCATTCCGATAATGTTGGCTCGTCTAACATGGTGAGATACAGCAATGAAACGTTTGATAAATTAGTAGAAGAAAGTCGTGAAAGTGTAGACCAAGATGTGCGTAAAGCAAAACTGAAAGAAGCAAATGAGTTTCTTGTAAAAGATGCACCAGCTATTGTCATGAATCATGGTGTAGTAACACTTGCGTATGATAAATCTGTTAAAGGATTAGACATTGATCCAACAGGAACTTGGTCACTATATAAAGTTTACAGAGAGTAGGGATAAAAATGGAGAAGAAGCTATTATCTGTAAAAGACTTACGGACAAATTTTCGTACAGCTGATGGGGAACTGTCAGCTGTACGAGGAATTTCTTTTGACTTAGATAAGGGAGAAACATTATGCATTGTGGGGGAATCAGGTTGTGGGAAAAGTATTACCTCCCTTTCCCTTATGGGGCTTCTTCCGAGCAATGGCTATATAAGCAAAGATTCTTCGATTGATTTAAATGGAACAGATCTATCAAAGCTTACAAAGGACCAATTACGTTCTATTAGAGGGCGCGATATGGCGATGATCTTCCAAGAACCAATGACTGCTCTAAATCCAGTGTTAACGATAGGGTATCAGCTTAGAGAGCCTCTTATGCTTCATCAGCAGTTATCCAAGCAAAAGGCACATGCCAAAGGAATTGACCTGTTAAAGCAGGTAGGAATTCCTTACCCTGAAAAAAGAATGAAGCAATATCCACATGAATTAAGTGGTGGAATGAGGCAACGTGTCATGATTGCCATTGCGTTATCGTGCCGTCCCCAATTATTGATTGCAGATGAACCAACAACTGCTTTAGATGTAACAATTCAGGCGCAAATTTTAGATTTAATGGATGATTTAAAGAAACAGCTAGGCATGGGAGTGATTATGGTTACTCATGATATGGGAGTAGTCGCTGAAATCGCTGATCGCGTCATGGTTATGTATGCTGGAGAAAAGGTGGAAGAAGGGGATGTGGAGAGTATATTTACAAATCCACAGCATCCGTACACAAGAGGTTTGCTCCATTCTGTGCCAGATATTGATGACCCATCCTTTGAACTGGAAGCAATACCAGGTTCATTGCCTAACTTAAATGAAGAAATAAGTGGATGCCGTTTTCATCCGCGCTGTCCATTTGCTACAGATAGATGTAAAGCAGAATCACCGAAGGAATATGAGCTTCATTCCGCTCATCGCGTAAAATGCTGGTTGCAGGAGGAGGTGGATATACATGCAGACGATCGAGAAACAATCCCTTCTTAAATTAGAAGGGGTTAAAAAGTACTTTCCTATTAAAGGCGGTTTGTTACAAAGGGTTCAAGGTCATGTGAAAGCTGTCGAGAATGTTAGTTTAGAAGTTTTTGAGGGAGAAAGTGTTGGAGTAGTAGGTGAATCTGGGTGTGGAAAATCCACGCTCGGCCGAACCGTTCTTGGCTTAGAGGATATAACGGATGGAAAGGTCTATTTTCAAAGCCAAGATACACAAGCACTTTCTGGTAAAGAAAGAAAAGCAATCAAAAAGGATATGCAGATGATTTTCCAGGATCCTTATGCTTCCTTAAATCCTCGTCAAAAAATTGGCAATGCATTAGAAGAGGCATTTGTTATTCATACTAATCTGGCAAAAGAAGAAAGAAAACGAAGAGTAATAGAGCTTTTACAAGAAGTAGGGCTAAAGGAAGAACATTATGACCGCTATCCCCACGAATTTAGTGGTGGACAACGTCAGCGTATCGGGATTGCTCGTGCGATTGCCCTTAATCCTTCCCTTATTATTTGTGATGAAGCAGTATCTGCTTTAGACGTATCGGTTCAAGCACAGGTTTTAAAATTAATGAAGGGCTTAAAAGATAAGTATCAATTAACTTATTTATTTATCTCCCATGATTTAGGTGTAGTTCGCTATTTCTGCGATCGGGTATTGGTCATGTACTTGGGGAATACGATGGAGCTAGCTTCCTCGGAAAAATTATATGAAAATCCACTTCATCCTTATACAAAAGCGTTGTTATCCTCGATTCCACGCCCTAAAATAGGTGTAAAGGGTGAACGCATTCGCTTACAGGGAGAGATTCCGAATCCAGCGAACCCGCCATCAGGCTGTCCATTTCATACACGCTGTCCGATTGCAACTGACTTATGTAAACAATCGAAACCAGAGTGGAAAGAAGCAGAGCCGAATCATTTTGTAGCCTGTCATTATGTCGGAAAGGAATTGAATTAATATGAAATTAGATTACTTATATCATCCTTATCCATCCCAACGCAATACTGTTTTTGCCAAGAAAGGAATGGTTGCTACTTCCCAGCCTTTAGCTGCTCAAGCTGGGCTGGAGATTTTGCAGAAGGGGGGAAACGCAATTGATGCGGCGATTGCTACAGCAGCGGCATTAACGGTAGTAGAACCTACTTCTAATGGAATCGGTGGAGATGCGTTTGCACTTGTATGGGTAAAAGACAAACTTCATGGATTAAACGCAAGTGGTCCTGCTCCAAACGCTATTTCCATTGATGATTTAAAAGCGAAGGGCTTCGAGAAGATGCCAACCCATGGTGTTATCCCAGTTACTGTACCGGGAGTTCCATCTGCTTGGGCTGCTCTTGCTGAGAAATTTGGAAAGCTGCCTTTAAAAGAAACATTAGCACCTGCTATTCGTCTTGCAGAAGAGGGGTATCCAATTAGTCCAACTTTAGGAAAGTATTGGAACCTTGCCTATAATCGTTTTAAAGAAATTTTTCAAGGAGAAGAGTATAAGCCTTGGTTTGATACATTTGCACCAAACGGAAAAGTACCACAAATTGGTGAAATTTGGTCATCAAAAGGTCATGCAGCTACTTTGCGCTCGATTGCAGAAACGAATGCAGAAAGCTTTTACCGTGGAGAATTAGCAGACAAAATATCGCAATTTATGGAGGAGCATGATGGCTATCTTCGTAAAGAGGATCTAGCTCGCTTTTATCCAGAATGGGTAGACCCGATTTCTGTTTCTTACAAAGGCTATGATGTTTGGGAAATTCCGCCAAATGGCCAAGGTTTAGTGGCGTTAATGGCGCTTAATATTGCAAAAGGCTTTGATTTAACCGAGAAGGATTCTGTTGATACATACCATAAACATATTGAAGCAATGAAGCTTGCATTCACAGATGGGAAAGCCTTTATTACGGAAGAAAAAGAGATGCCTCATACGGTGAGTGAGCTATTAAGTGAAGAATACGCAGCGTTAAGAAGAGAATTAATTGGCGAGCATGCGATTACTCCTGAGCCTTTATCTCCTCCAAAGGGCGGAACGGTATACTTAGCAGCTGCAGATGAAGAAGGAAATATGATTTCCTATATTCAAAGTAATTATATGGGCTTTGGTTCAGGGATTGTCATTCCAGGAACAGGAATCGGTCTGCAAAATCGTGGACATGATTTCTCACTAGATCCAACCCATCCCAATGCATTAAAGCCAGGGAAACGAACATATCATACCATTATTCCTGGGTTCCTTACCAAAGATAATAAACCAGTTGGTCCTTTTGGGGTTATGGGTGGCTATATGCAGCCACAAGGACATTTCCAGGTAATAACAAATACAATCGACTTCCATTTAAACCCACAAGCTGCTTTAGATGCACCAAGATGGCAGTGGATGGAAGGCAAGAAAATTTTAGTAGAACCTCATTTTCCAAACTATCTCGCTCAAGCACTGGCAAGACGAGGGCATGAGATTCAAACGGCTACAGACTACGGTCATTTTGGCAGAGGACAAATTATCTGGCGAGATGAAGAAACAGGTGCATTAATTGGAGGAACAGAATCAAGAACAGATGGAGCGATTGCATCCTGGTAAGACGTCAGAAAGGTTGTTGATTTTATGACATATTGGCATCTATTTCTTGCTTTTTTCCGAGTGGGAATATTAGGATATGGCGGCGGTCCATCTTCTATCCCACTTGTGAAAAACGAAGTAGTGGATAAATATAAATGGATGACAGATGATGAGTTTTCCGATGTTTTAGCATTAGGGAATGCATTGCCTGGACCGATTGCGACCAAAATGGCAGGCTATATTGGTTGGCAAGTAAAGGGAGTCTTTGGAATGATAATTGCCATTATCGCATCTGTTGTTCCTACTATTTTATTAATGATTGTTCTTTTAACCTTCTTAAATTCCTTCAAGGATAAGCCTTGGGTATTAGGAATGACAAAGGCAGTAGTACCAGTAGTTGGTGTGATGCTTGGGGTATTGACAGTGGACTTTTTAAAGAAAGTAAATACTAGATTTGGCGTGAAGCTAACGATTGGGTTAGTTGTAGCAAGCATCATTCTTTTAGTTCTTCTGAATATCCATCCTGCGATTGTGATTGGCGTTGTCATTGTCATTTCACTTCTAAGTAAGAAGGAGAAGCAGGAAGTGAAAGAGGTGAAGGCTTCGTGATTTATTGGCACATCTTTTGGGCATTTTTTCTGCCTGGAATTCTTGGTTATGGAGGCGGACCTGCTTCGATTCCTTTAGTGGAAAAAGAAGTGGTTGATCGGTATGAATGGGTAACAGAAAATGAATTTAGTGAAATGCTGGCAATGGGAAATGCATTGCCTGGACCAATTGCGACCAAAATGGCAGGCTATATCGGGTTTCAAGAGGGTGGAGTGCTTGGCGCAATCATCGGTGTGTTTGCAACAGTTGCCCCATCCTTAATTTTAATGATTGTCCTCTTACGTTTGCTAATGAAATTTAAAGATTCTCCAAAAGTGAATCTACTGACAAACTTAGTTAGACCAGTAATTGCTGTTTTGCTAGCAATGATGACAATCAGTTTTTTCCAAAATTCTTATCATGGAATTGGAATTCTGCAGACCGCATTCATTGGCATCATTAGCTTCATTTTATTAGAAAAAGTAAAAGTTCATCCTGCTTATGTGATAGCAGGTTCCCTTGTGTATGGGGCAATTTTCTTAGCTTAAAAAGGAGGCAAGAATATGACATTTTCTATTGTCGGGTATGATCCACAGGAAAAAGAATGGGGCATTGCTGTCCAATCGAAATTTCTTGGTGTTGGAGCAGTTGTTCCGTGGGCGAAGGCAGGAGTGGGAGCTGTTGCAACCCAATCTTATGCAAATACCTCCTTTGGTCCAGATGGCTTACGCTTAATGGAAGAGGGAAAATCAGCAGAAGAAGCCTTGCATGCATTATTAGATAAGGACCCAGGACGAGAGCAGAGACAAGTTGGCTTTATTGATGCAAACGGCAATGCAGCAACGTTCACGGGAAAAGAATGCTATAACTGGGCTGGAGGGGTAACAGGGCAACATTTCGCAGCACAGGGAAATATTCTAGTGGACGAGAATACAGTAAAAGCAATGGCTGACACTTTTCAAAAGGCAGAAGGAAGTCTTGCTGAACGATTACTTGCAGCATTGCAAGCAGGACAAAATGCAGGTGGTGACAGTAGAGGACAGCAATCAGCAGCACTGCTTGTTGTAAAGGATAGAGGTGGATATGGAGGCTTTAATGATCGCTATATTGATTTGAGAGTAGAAGATCATGGGGAGCCAATCAAAGAACTAACCCGCATCTATCAATTACAGCAACTATATTTCGCTCCCTCAAAGCCAGAGAATATTATTCCAATCGAAGGAAGAACGTTAGAGGAACTAACGACACACCTCCAAAGATTGGGCTATCTAAACGAAACAATCACGGCAATATCTGAAGCACTTACTACCTATATTCATACCGAGAACTTTGAAGAACGAGAACAAAAAGAGGGCTTTATTGATTCAGAAGTGCTCGAGTATATGAAAAAACAAAAATAATCAAACAAGAAACTTCCTATTATATAGGGAGTTTTTTGTTTGATAAAAGAGAAGTTAAGTGTAGCCTCCATCTTGCGAACTAATTGATTTGGCAGAACAAGTTGATCTACAGTAATCATTTCTAATTGGTCTCTTTGAATAGAAGAATGTTTGGAAGGGAGTGTTTCAACTCTAAAAAATTTTCTAGCTGTAATTTAAAAACAGAGCAGTTAAAATTCTAGACTAAATTGATAAAGCCATGTTGATTGGAGCGGAAGGGGTGAGACTCCTATGGGAGATGCGAGAAAGTCCGAGACCCTGCAGGAGCATAGCGACGAAGCGGCTCGGCGCTCGCCCCGGTGAGTCGAGCGGTAAGCCTCGGAAAACAATAGCCTAAACTAAGTTAGAATGGTTTGGTAACTACCGATTCACCAGGTAATACACTTTTCAGTGGCCTCAGCGAAACGACGAAGCGGCTCGGCGCTCGCCCCATGGAAAGCGAACCCCTGTAGCGGAAATCAACATCCCTATTAGAAAGGGCTACAAAAAAGACCATAGGCAAAATCCTCAAACTAAAAGGAGTTTGTCTCCAGTTTGAAACTTCCTATTATATAGGGAGTTTTTTATCGTGTTGACTTCTGTATATTCTCAAACAGCAATGATCGGAATAGAATGTTCATATAGGTAAAAGCAACTGGAAAAACGATATTTCCAGACAATTTATTAAATAAAAAGGATTGAAATTCCAGATGAGAACTTCTATAATGAAGGTACGAACTACCATACTAGTGTTATTAGAATACCAAGAAAAAGGTGAGTATAATAGTTTCAATGAGAAAAAGGCAAAATATTTCCACACGAGATTTTGTTTATGAAACATTAAAAAATAGAATAACAGATTTAGAATTAAAACCAGGACAAAAGATTTCAGAACAAGAAATCGCAAGTGAGTTAAAGGTAAGTCGCACTCCAGTAAGAGAAGCTTTCTTAAAGCTATCACAAGAAGATTTGCTTGGAATCTATCCACAAATTGGTACAATTGTTTCCTTGATTGATTTAGATCTTGTGGAAGAAGCAAGGTTTATTCGAGAAAATATGGAAAAAGCAGTTGTGAGAGAAGCTTGTCAGGTTTTTGACCAAGAGCAGCTATTTAAAGTGGAATCCAATATTGCCATGCAGGAATTATGCTTGAAAAACGAGTCCTACCATCAATTATTGGAATTAGATGATCAGTTTCATCGTTTATTATTTGAGGGATGTAATAAACTGAGAACCTGGAAGATGATTAGACAAATGAACAGCCACTTTGATCGCTTGCGTGTTCTGCGATTAGAATCAAATCTGGAATGGGATATGCTTGTTTCTCAGCATAAAGATATCTTTCAATTTATCAAGGAAAAGAAAGCAATTGATGCAGAAAAATTAATAGGGATACATTTAAATTTAGTTAACTTTGAGAAAATGGAATTAAAGAAGACTTATCCTGATTATTTTAGTTAAGATTAGTAGAATTTTATCATAGCTTTTTCACAGAATTTTAATCAAGCTTTATAGGTTAATTATAGGAGGATTAAGCAAATGGAAAAAATGATGGATAAAGAAAATCAACGATTCGTAACCGATAGTTATCACTGTTGGTTGCAGTATCGTAAAATTGAAAACGCTGATAAATATACCAACATAGCTTCTACTATTTCAATTGCTTTACAATCAGTAGTCATTGGTTCTGCTGTAAACGAACTTAAAATTGCTCTTAAGTCTATGCTAGATGTTGTACCAACTATTCAACAATCTGTGGAAGATGAGTCTTCTATTATTTTGGGAACATATGAAAGCGTTAACTTAAATGATTATGGGATTTCACCAAAATTATTTGATGACTTAAATGAGGAAGGCTATTTAGTAAAAACAACCGATGATAATAGACAAGTGCTATTAATTGGAAAAACAGATAAAGGAGCTTTATATGCAGCTTTCCACTTTTTAAGAATTTTACAACAAGAAGAATCCCTTATTGGCTTAGAAATAAGGGAAACACCAAAACATCAGTTAAGAATGATGAATCAATGGGATAATATGAACGGTTCTATTGAACGAGGTTATTCTGGTAACTCCATCTTTTTTAATGATAACGATTTCACGAAGGATTTCGCAAGAATTAAAGATTATGCTCGCCTTCTCTCTTCTGTTGGAATCAATGCCATCTCGATTAATAATGTAAATGTATGGGAGGTGGAGACGAAATTACTTACAAAGGAATTTTTGCCTAAAGTGAAAGAAGTGGCAACTATTCTAAGGTCTTATGGGATTACTACTTATTTAAGTATAAATTATGCTAGTCCTATAGAATTGGGGAATCTTCCAACTGCCGATCCACTGGATAAAGAAGTAGAAAAATGGTGGGCGAGAAAGGCAGAAGAAATTTATAGCTATATCCCTGATTTTGGTGGTTTCGTGGTGAAAGCAGATTCAGAAGGTAGACCTGGACCATTTACATATGGCAGAGGCCATGTCGAGGGAGCTAATGTTTTAGCACGAGCATTACAGCCTTTTAATGGAAAAGTAGTATGGCGTTGCTTTGTTTACAATTGTTTACAGGATTGGCGGGATAGAAAAACAGATCGAGCTCGTGCAGCATACGACAATTTTAAGCCCCTTGATGGACAATTTCTTGATAATGTTATTTTGCAAGTTAAAAATGGGCCAGTGGATTTCCAAGTACGTGAACCAATCTCTCCGCTAATAGGCGCTATGAAAGAAACGAACCAGGTAGTGGAATTTCAAATTGCACAAGAATATACGGGTCAACAAAAAGACGTTTGCTATTTAGTTCCACAGTGGAAGGAAATATTAAACTTTGATACATATGCTGATGGAGAAGGATCGACCGTAAAATCAATAGTAGATGGTTCACACTATAACTATAGCCATAGCGGTATTGCTGCTGTATCTAATATAGGCAATGATATAAATTGGACTGGAAATACATTAGCACAGGCCAATCTTTATGGATTTGGCAGATTAACCTGGAATCCTGATTTATCAACAGAAGAAATTACAGATGAATGGATTCAATTAACTTTTGGTCATGATCCGAAAGTGGTAGAAGTATTGGAATTTATTTTGCTCCAATCATGGAGAACCTATGAAAATTATACTGCACCACTTGGCGTCGGCTGGATGGTAAATCCTAATCATCATTATGGTCCAAACGTGGATGGATATGAGTATTCAAAATGGGGTACATACCACTTTGCTGACTGTAAAGGAATTGGTGTAGACCGTACAATGAAAACTGGAACTGGCTATGTGGGACAATACTTTGGACCAAATGCAGAACGATACAATTCATTAGAAGATTGTCCAGATGAGTTGCTTCTATTTTTCCATCATGTACCATACACACATAAACTTCACTCTGGAGAAACCGTCATTCAGCATATTTATAATACACATTTTCAAGGTGTAGAAGAAGTGGAGACGTTTATTAAGAAATGGAATGAATTAGAAGGAAAAGTAGAGAATTGGGTTTTTGAAAATGTGAAAGAACGTTTTCAGCTTCAATTAGAAAATGCTATGGAATGGCGTGATCGCATTAATACGTATTTCTATAGAAAATCAGGAATAGCAGACGAAAAAAATAGAACAATATATTAAAATCAGTACCTCATTTATCCCGCATTATGGCCAGTAAAGTAGCCTTCCCGCTGCAAAAGAAGGACGGAACTGCGCGTATAAGACCAATTGATGCAACGGTCAATTAGTGGGGGTTGAAAAGCCTCCCCTGATTGACGTTGTTTTAAGGAAAAAAGAAATCGTGGGCTAGTGATTTAGCCTGATAAACTTAATCATCAAGAGAACCTATCCTTTTACAATCACTTTTTATTATTATCCACTAAAAAATGAACATAGTATCTTTTATAGATAATCTTTGGAATAAAGCGTATAAGTCGAAATAAAAATTTATTTGAATTTTCTTATCATAAGTAGGGATTTGATAAAAGTTGAAAGCGTTTTATTTTTGCGAAAGTAGTACTTATTTTCCATCCTAAATTCTAAATAAATAAAAAGGAGAGGGTTGTGTGTTAAAAGTAGCTATTATCGGTGCAGGAGCAATTTCATCAGCTCATATGGAAGCGTATTTGCAATTTCCAGAGCGCTGTCAGATTGTTGCACTATGTGATATTTATCCGGAGAAGGCAGAAAAGAAGGCGAAAGAATTTAACCTTGATGTAGCCATTTATGATGACCATACAAAAATGCTAGAACGTGAGGACATTGACCTAGTATCCGTTTGTACACCACCTTATACACATTCAGAAATAACCATTAATTTTCTGGATTCTGGTAAGAATGTGTTGGTTGAAAAACCAATGGCATCTTCATTAGAGGAATGTGATGCGATGAATGCAGCTGCGGAAAGAAATCATAAAATGTTGTCTGTCATTTCACAAAACCGTTTTCGTACCCCAATGATGAAGTTAAAAAGGGTACTAGATACTAAACTTATGGGACCCATTGTCCATACACAGGTTGATTCTTACTGGTGGCGCGGGCACAGCTATTATGATTTATGGTGGCGTGGTACATGGGAAAAAGAAGGTGGCGGTTGTACACTAAATCACGCTGTGCACCATATAGATATTTTCAAATGGATGAATGGGATGCCATCTGAAGTTACTGCCGTCATGAGTAATACTTCTCATGACAATGCAGAAGTAGAGGATATTTCTATCGCTATTTGCCGCTATAATGACGGAAGTCTTGCTCAAATAACGAGCTCTGTCATTCATCATGGGGAGGAACAACAATTAATTTTTCAAGGGGAAAATGCTAGAGTCTCCGTTCCATGGAAAGTGAAGGCATCTAAATCAAAGGGAAATGGATTTCCAGAAGAGGATCCAGAGTTGGAAGAAAAGATTCAGCATTATTATGAGGAATTGGAAGAAGTACAGTATGAGGGACACACAGGTCAAATTGATGATGTGTTAACTGCGTTGGAACATGGAATTCCTGTTTTAATTGATGGAAAACAAGGAAGACAGACATTGGAATTGATTTCTGCTATCTATGAATCTGCAAGCACAGGTAAAACAATTAAACTTCCATTAACGAAGGATAGCCTATTTTACACAATGGAAGGCACACAAAAAAATGCCATCCATTTCTATGAAAAGAAAACAGCGATAGAAAACTTTGAAGACAATGACATTACCGTAGGCGGAAAATACGAGTAAATAAAGGAGGAGAAAGTATTGAATAAAAATGATGGCATGAATTATGCTCCAAAAGGAAAAGTAAGCAAAGTAGTGGAAGAAGGCGAATTCCGATTTGCAGCGATTGGATTAGATCATGGGCATATTTATGGAATGTGTAATGGTCTGGTAGAAGCAGGAGGAACTTTAGTTGCCGTTTATGACCCAGGTGTGACACGTTTCTAACGGAAAAGGTTAGGCATTAGGGAGTATTTAGCACTCTCTAAGAGAACTAATTTCTCGATAGGCGGAATGAGGAGGTAACGCTCTGAAACGCCTACTCTGATACTCCGACATGCTGATTCTAGGGTTAAATAGATTGGTATGAAGCTCGGTGAAGTCGGCAGAGAGATACCGTAAGTTGATAAAGCGGACTTTTCATAATTAACACGAAAGCTGTCTAGTGGTAGATGGTGTATCCTATATGCCGGGAGTCCATAAAGTGTCTATGGTTAGAATGTGTATATACACTGACGAATCTCTGAATGTACGGTTCTAGACATAAATGCTGTAGAAATGCAGCAGGTGGCAAGTAAGCCACTCGTATGTGTGGGTAAGTAAAAATCTGGCGTTATGAAAACCCATAGCTTGTTACAGGCAAGTTCAAGCATACAGGACCATAGGAGAAACCTAAGGATATATAGAAGGATAGAGAAATTGGAACGTGGAAATCGAAGGATGTGGAGGCATTAACCAGCCGTAGAAACAGTTCAGTATATAAAGGGAATTAACCTATTAAAACTGATTAGCCATTCGAGAGAGTGGAGTCATAGTACCTATGAAACCAAGATAATAATTGGTGGAGGGATAGGCTCTAGTCGGAAATTTCCAAAGCCGATTATTGTAGATGGGGTTAATAATTTTTTTACTGAAAAAATCTTATGCATATACATACATGTTACCCCGTCTAATGATTTGTTTTGGAAAATTCGATAGAACGCCGTGTGAGGTGAAAGTCTCATGCACGGTGTGAAGTGGGGGAAAGGCTAGCGATCCTATCAAAGGCTTACCTATCACTATACCCAGAAAAAGTTCAGAAGTTTTTGGAAACATACCCTAATGTTAGTGCAGCAACATCAGAAGAAGAAATTCTTCATGATTCAACGATTAATCTAGTTGCAAGTGCCAATATCCCAGTGAATCGTGGTCCGTTGGGATTACGTGTCTTAGATGCAGGCAAACACTATTTTGCGGATAAACCTGCTTTTACAACGTTAGAACAAATTGAACAAGCAAAGCAAAAAGTGCAAGAGACCGGTCTAAAATGGGGAATTTATTATAGTGAGCGGTTACATGTAGAAAGTGCCGTTTTTGCAGGTCAGTTAATTGCAGAAGGAGCGATTGGCCGGGTAATATCTGTGATGGGAACAGGACCGCATCGCGCCAATGCCAACAGCAGACCTGACTGGTTCTTTGATCCAGAGCAATATGGCGGGATTCTCACAGATATCGGAAGTCACCAAATTGAGCAATTTTTACATTATGCGAATGCGAAAAGTGCAAAAGTTCTCCATAGCAAGGTTGCCAATTATCATTATAAGCAATACCCAGCATTTCAAGATTATGGCGATGCGACATTGGTTGCAGACAATGGTGCTACGTTCTATTTCCGTGTCGATTGGTTTACACCAGATGGACTTGGGACTTGGGGAGATGGACGTGTTACAATCATTGGAACAGAAGGGTATATTGAAGTCCGTAAATATATTGACATTGCTCGCAGCAACAAGGGCAACCATTTGTATTTAGTGAATGGAGAAGGGGAAAAGCATTTTCAATTATCAGGAAAAGTAGGTTACCCATTTTTCGGAGAATTCATTTTAGACTGCTTAAATGGTACAGAAAATGCCATGACCCAGGAACATGCATTTACTGCTGCTACCCTTTGTGTCGAAGCACAGGAAAAAGCGATAAAAATTGAATAATTCGTATCCTAGATTGTGGGTCTATATATAAACAACTATGTAGAAGTCTAATAAAATATATTTAAGAAAAGTGAGTTAGACAGGAGAAGGATGCAAATAGAAACTTCCTATTAAATATAGGGAGTTTTTTTGCGGAACTTAATAGAATAAAGACTTCTGGCCAGGTATAAGTTGTCACGCTATTGTGGAAATGGTAAGATGTATAGATGATACTAGTTTGAATTTAAGGGAAAATGGGTATTTCGCAATCATTTTTCTTCTATAATATATAGTATATAATTTTAGTTTAAAGATAAACTGGTCATAAAATTGTTTTATATAGATGGAATCCTTAAAAATGTTAACAAAGAAGACAATTATTTTTCATCATTTTTTAATGAAAAAGAGATAGTCTTCCCAATAACTACTGTGATTTCTCATTATAATAGAAAAAGGAGCGTTTTTTAATGCTTGGAATTTTAAATAAAGTATTTGATCAAAACAAACGCGATATTAAGAAATTAACGAAGATTGCCGACAAGGTGGAATTGCTTGCAGATGAAACAGCAGCATTATCGGACGAGCAATTAAAAGGAAAAACGGAAGAATTTAAAGCGCGTTTCCAAAAAGGGGAAACATTAGACGATTTATTGGTAGAAGCTTTTGCCGTAGTTCGTGAAGCTGCAAAACGTGTCCTTGGCCTTTATCCATATCCAGTGCAGTTAATGGGGGGAGCATCCCTGCATGAAGGTAATATTTCTGAAATGAAAACAGGGGAAGGTAAAACGTTAACTGCGACAATGCCTGTGTATTTAAATGCATTATCTGGTAAAGGTGTTCACGTTGTTACAGTCAACGAATATCTAGCTACTCGTGATGCTGCAGAAATGGGACAATTGTACAATTTCCTTGGGCTAACAGTAGGTCTTAACTTAAACGGCATATCTAGAGAAGAAAAGCAAGAAGCCTACCGTGCAGATATAACGTATGGGACAAATAACGAGTTTGGTTTTGACTATTTGCGTGATAACATGGTTCTTTATAATGAGCAAAAGGTACAAAAACCATTATTTTATGCAGTAATCGATGAAGTGGACTCCATTTTAATCGATGAAGCACGTACACCACTTATCATTTCTGGTTCTGCTCAAAAATCAACACAGCTTTATGTTCGTGCCAATATCTTTGTAAGCAGCTTAAAACCAGAAAAAGATTATACGTATGATGAAAAAACAAAAGGTGTTCAATTGACGGAAGAAGGGATGTCAAAAGCAGAGCGTGTTTTCCAAATTGAAAACCTATTTGACGTTTCCAATGTTGCCATTAACCATCATATTACCCAAGCGTTAAAAGCACATGCTAGCATGCATAAAGATATAGATTATGTTGTTCAAGATGGCGAAATTGTTATTGTTGACCAATTTACTGGCCGTCTCATGAAAGGCCGCCGTTATAGCGATGGCTTGCATCAAGCAATTGAAGCAAAGGAAAATTTAGAAATTCAAAATGAAAGCATGACCCTAGCAACCATCACATTCCAAAACTATTTCCGTATGTACGAAAAACTTGCGGGGATGACTGGTACTGCGAAAACGGAAGAAGAAGAATTCCGCAACATCTATAATATGAACGTTGTTGTTATTCCGACAAACCGTGAGATTGTTCGTGATGATCGCCCTGATTTAATTTACGCTTCTATGGACGGGAAATTCCGAGCAGTAGGAGAAGACATTGCAGAGCGCCACAAAAAAGGACAACCAGTACTTGTTGGTACTGTTGCAATTGAAACATCTGAAATCATTTCGAAGTACTTATCGAAAAAAGGAATACCACATAATATCTTGAACGCGAAAAACCATGAAAGAGAAGCAGAAATTATTGCAACTGCCGGAGAAAAAGGCTCTGTTACGATTGCCACAAATATGGCTGGTCGTGGTACAGATATTAAACTTGGCGAAGGGGTAAAAGAACTAGGTGGTTTAGCAGTTATCGGTACAGAGCGTCATGAAAGTAGACGTATTGATAATCAGCTCCGCGGACGTTCTGGTCGTCAAGGAGACCCGGGGGTAACACAATTTTACTTATCCATGGAAGATGAATTAATGCGCCGTTTCGGTTCTGATAATATGAAAAATATGATGTCAAGACTAGGAATGGACGACTCCCAGCCTATTCAAAGCAAGATGGTATCTCGTGCTGTAGAATCTGCCCAAAAACGTGTAGAAGGAAATAACTTTGATTCACGTAAACAATTACTACAATATGATGATGTGCTTCGTCAACAACGTGAAATTATCTATTCACAACGTAATGAAGTATTAACTTCTGAAAATCTGCGCTCCATTGTGGAAAATATGATTAAATCATCATTAGAGAGAAATGTCCAAGCGCATACTCCTGAAAATGGCGACAGAGAAAGCTGGGATCTTCAAGCAATTGTGGATTATGTGAATGGAAATCTTCTTAATGAAGGCGATGTACAAGTAAGTGATCTTCGTGGAAAAGAAAGCGATGAAATCGTTGAATTCATTTTTGCGAAAGTACTACAAAGCTATGATGAAAAAGAGGAGAAGCTTTCTGCTGAGCAAATGCGCGAATTTGAAAAAGTTATCGTGCTTCGTGCAGTAGATAGCAAGTGGATTGACCATATTGACCAAATGGACCAATTACGTCAAGGTATCCACCTTCGTGCATATGGGCAAATCGATCCTCTTCGTGAATACCAATCAGAAGGATTTGCCATGTTTGAAGCAATGGTTATTGCTATTGAAGAAGACGTCGCAAAATACATTATGAAAGCAGAAATCCGCAATAATCTTGAAAGGGAAGAAGTGGCAAAAGGCCAAGCTGTAAACCCTAAAGAAGAAGGCGGAGAGAAGAAACCAAAGAAAAAGCCAGCAGTAAAACAATTAGACATCGGCCGCAATGCACCATGTTTCTGTGGAAGCGGAAAGAAATATAAAAATTGCCACGGT
This sequence comes from Bacillus sp. T2.9-1, assembly GCF_950097965.1. Taxonomy (NCBI): domain Bacteria; kingdom Bacillati; phylum Bacillota; class Bacilli; order Caryophanales; family Bacillaceae; genus Bacillus; species Bacillus sp. T2.9-1. The sequence goes on along the minus strand of NZ_CATNHG010000001.1, from coordinate 96,453 downwards.
GCAAATTTGTAATATAGTTTTGTGAGAGGTCTATCTCTTCCTTTTTGGAAGAGATGGGCTTTTTTTATGGCTTGGGGAGGATGGATGGGAGGGGGGGAAGTAGGAGTGGGGGAGTTGCAGGTAAGGTGGGGAGTCGCAAGAATGGTTGGGGGTTGCAAGTAAGAGTACGAAAGTTGCAAATAAGAGTGGGAGAGTTGCAAGTAAAAGTAAGAAAGTCGCAAGTAAGGTGGGGAGTTGCAAGTAAAAGTAGGAAAGTCGCAAGTAAGAGTGCAAGAGTTGCAAGTAAAAGTAAGAAAGTCGCAAGTAAGGTGGGGAGTTGCAAGTAAAAGTAAGAAAGTCGCAAGTAAAAGTACAAAAGTCGCAAGTAAGAGTGCAAGAGTTGCAAGAAAGGTGGGGAGTCGCAAGTAAAAGTGCAAAAGTCGCAAGTAAGAGTGCAAGAGTCGCAAGTAAAAGTAAGAAAGTCGCAAGTAAGGTGGGGAGTTGCAAGTAAAAGTAGGAAAGTCGCAAGTAAGAGTGCAAGAGTTGCAAATAAAAGTGTCAAAGTCGCAAGTAAAAGTACAAAAGTCGCAAGTAAGGTGGGGAGTCGCAAGTAAAAGTACGAAAGTTGCAAGTAAGGTGGGAAGTTGCAAGTAAGAGTAAGAAAGTCGCAAGTAAGAGTGCAAGAGTCGCAAGTAAGAGTAAGAAAGTCGCAAGTAAGGTGGGGAGTTGCAAGTAAAAGTACGAAAATCGCAAGTAAGAGTGCAAGAGTTGCAAGTAAGGTGGGAAGTTGCAAGTAAAAGTAAGAAAGTCGCAAGTAAGAGTGCAAGAGTTGCAAGTAAGGTGGGAAGTTGCAAGTAAAAGTAAGAAAGTCGCAAGTAAGAGTGCAAGAGTTGCAAATAAAAGTGTCAAAGTCGCAAGTAAAAGTACAAAAGTCGCAAGTAAGGTGGGGAGTTGCAAGTAAAAGTAAGAAAGTCGCAAGTAAGAGTGTAAGGGCCGCAAGTAAGAGTACGAAAGTCGCAAGTAAGAGTGCAAGAGTCGCAAGTAAAAGTACGAAAGTTGCAAGTAAAAGTACAAAAGCCGCAAGTAAAAGCAGGGAAGTCGCAAATAAAAGTACCAAACTCGCAACTAACCCCATCAAATCCACAATCAAATTCCTTCTTCACTATTAAATTAACCGGAAAGCATGCATTTTTTTTCAAAAAGCCATATAATACATAAAGGAAGTAGAAAACTACTTAGAACTATAATTTATATAAAGGGTGACATTAATTAATGGAATTAGCAGATATTCGTAATGAGTTAGAGAAGATAAATGTAACACTAGAAAACTTTAGGGGGTCTCTTTGACTTAGAAAACAAAGAGGCACGTATTGCTATGTTAGAAGATGATATGCTTCATCCCGATTTCTGGAATGATCAGCAGGCGGCACAAACTGTAATTTCAGAAAGCAATGCATTAAAGGATCAAGTTCATGAGTTCCATAAATTAGTGGAAGCATTTGAAAATCTTGAATTAACATATGAACTAGTCAAAGAAGAAGATGATGCTGAACTTCGTGCGGAATTAGAAGAAGAACTTTCAGAATTAGTTGATCGTTTAAGCCAGTTTGAATTAAATTTATTATTAAGTGGCCCATATGATAAAAATAATGCTATCTTGGAACTTCATCCAGGTGCAGGTGGAACAGAGTCTCAAGACTGGGGAAGTATGCTTTTACGTATGTATACTAGATATGCGGAGAAAAAAGGATTTAAAGTGGAAACCTTGGACTATTTACCAGGAGATGAAGCTGGAATAAAGAGTGTAACGCTAGCGATTAAAGGACATAACGCATACGGATACTTAAAAGCAGAAAAAGGTGTTCATCGTCTCGTACGTATTTCTCCGTTCGATTCTTCAGGTCGTAGACATACAAGTTTTGTTTCTTGTGATGTAATGCCTGAATTTAATGATGAAATTGAAATTGAAGTGCGTACAGAAGACTTGAAAATTGATACGTATCGTGCAAGTGGAGCCGGTGGTCAGCATATTAATACCACTGACTCAGCTGTTCGTATTACACATATCCCAACAGGCGTTGTTGTTTCATGTCAAACAGAACGTTCACAAATTAAAAACAGAGAAACAGCAATGAAGATGTTAAAAGCGAAATTATACCAACGCAAAATTGAAGAACAAGAAGAAAAGCTTGCAGAAATTCGTGGAGAGCAAAAGGAAATTGGCTGGGGAAGCCAAATCCGCTCATACGTTTTCCATCCATATTCCATGGTAAAGGATCATCGTACCAATACAGAGGTAGGAAATACACAATCCGTTATGGATGGTGACCTAGATATCTTTGTTAATGCTTATCTTCGTTCAAAAATTAATAAAGGGTAATAAATAAATGTAGTCATCACTTAGTGGTGGCTATTTTTTTGAAAAAATGTTCGGTCTATATTCTCTATTAAATAATATATTTAAAAAGGACAGGCTAAGGAAAACGAAATGATGATTTACGAGGTAAAACGAAGGATAGGTGTATCAATATTTTTTTCTACCAAGAATCTTACCAAAAGGAGGAATTTCATGGAAATAATCATTGCTATTATATTAGGGATAGTAGAAGGATTAACAGAGTTTGCCCCAGTTTCATCAACAGGACATCTTATATTAGTAGCACATTTGCTGGAATTTACAGGTGAAAAAGCAAAGACATTTGAAATTATTATTCAATTAGGAAGTATTCTTGCAGTCATTTTTGTGTTTTGGAGACGAATTCTAAGCATCATTGGAATCAATAAATGGCAAAAAGAAGAGAAGAATATAGGAACGTTAAGCATTGTCCATATTGCGATTGGAATAATCCCTTTTGGAATAGGTGGCGTTCTATTTTATGATTTCATAAAAGAAGTACTTTTTCGCTCAGGAACGGTTGTCATTACTCTTATCATTGGAGGACTGTTAATGCTTGCAGCAGAGAGATGGAAGCCACAAAAGCCAATAGCAGAAACGCTGGACCAAGTTACATATAAACAAGCTTTTGCAGTAGGAATGTTTCAATGCTTTGCATTAGTTCCGGGATTTTCCCGCTCTGGAGCTACCTTATCTGGGGGCTTGCTTGCTGGGATGAGCCATAAAACAGCATCAGAATTTACATTTATTATGGCCATTCCTATCATGGCAGCGGCAACAGGAAAGGACTTAATGGAAAGCTGGCACTATTTATCTCCTGATGATCTCCCTCTTTTCTTGACTGGCTTTTTCACAGCCTTTATCGTTGCATTAATTGCTATTAAATTTTTCTTGCAGTTGATTAATAAAATTCAACTAGCTCCCTTCGCTTATTATCGTTTCGGACTTGCCATCCTCTTTTGGATTTTTATTTTATAACATGCAAGACCTCGCCAATTTTTAGCGAGGTCAAAACCTCTTATTTCATCGCTTTACCACGCTAATTTGCCACCATTTACACTTCAAAAATAAGATGATATACTCTCTGCTTGGGAAGAATCAGTTCGTTTTTTATGGAATTATTTATTCATGTCAAAAATGGGAGGGAAAGCTAATCTATCCCTCTATTTCATTTTGGTTTTTTCTATAAAAAATTTGCTGAAACATGAAAATGATGTCATATTTTTGATTACGCTTTTTGCGATTATTGCATAATAAAAAGTGATTGTCGAATAAGAACGCCAATGGAATGTGACAGAAACTGACAAGAAAACAGGGGTGTAAAGAATGAAGCTGCGCGAATATATATACGTGCTACTAGGGTCGGCAATTGTCGCTTTATCCTTTAATTTGTTTTTACTGCCTAATAATATTGCTTCTGGTGGAGTAAGTGGGATAAGCACCATTACTAAGTCTGTGTTTCAGTGGGAACCTGCTTATGTGCAATGGGCATTTAATATTCCATTATTTATTCTAGGCGTCCTATTATTAGGGAAAAACTTTGGGGCGAAAACGTTGGTAGGGACAGTGTTTTTACCATTTGTTGTTTATCTTTCAAGAGGATTGGATCCATGGACAAATGAACCATTATTAGCGGCTCTCTATGGCGGGATAGGAATTGGTCTTGGAATAGGAATTGTCTTTAGAGGAAAAGCATCCACAGGAGGTACCGATTTAGCCGCACAGATAATAAACAAATATACAGGTATTTCATTAGGAAAATGTGTAGCACTAATTGATGGGGTTATCGTAATAACAGCTTCAATCGTGTTTAGTATAGAACAGGGTTTATATGCATTGATTGCATTATTTGTAACAAGCAAAACGATTGATCTTGTCCAAGTAGGTTTTGGCAGCTCAAAAATGGCGCTAATTATTACAGATAAGCAAGATGAAGTAAGGGAAGGAATTTTAAATAAAATTGATCGTGGTGTAACTAGACTAACGGCACATGGTGGTTATACAGATTCAGAAAGACCAATTTTAATGTGTGTGGTAGACCAATCGCAATTTATGAAGCTCAAGCAATTAGTGAAATCCATTGACGAAACGGCTTTCGTTGTTGTGACAGACGCTTCAGAGGTATTAGGAAGAGGATTTAAATAAGCTGTTTGTGCTGAGAGAGAATATTTGTTTAGTGTTGATTCATTTATTTTTATAATGAATCAAGACGAAAAACAGATATTCTCTTTTTTATTTGGATGGAAAGAGGAAGACTTTTATAAAATTCTTATTAATGAATTTGTCGAAATTTCTGTTTGAATAACCCTCTAAGTTTTGTGGATATTTTGTGTCTAATCAAAAAAACATTTGAATATGTAAATAATTCCAATAATATTTTCTAATATTAGGTATATAATACTATTTATCATAAAAAATGAAGAAAAAAAAGGGGAATTGGGTCGATTTGTAGTACTATAATAATAGAATATGCGGATGTGAAATGAAATCAATAGTACTTTATGTCATTATTGAAAAGAAAATGTAATAATTTTTTACGTTAATTTGACGGATTATGATGATATAATAGCTTAAGTAAGTTAAGGGACAGGCTGTGCAAAATGACAGTTGTCACTTTTAGTCGGTTGAAAGTTGTCGAATTTTGGTTTTTGAATCATATGGAAAATAGAAGGAATAGTTTTAGGGAAAACTAAGCTTATTACCAGAGGATAAATTCATGAACCACATCACTTCCAAATACACTTCTGTGATTCGTTTATGTTTTCAAACTGCCTCTTCGCTTTTTCCATAATCCATACAAAAAATTACTCAGGTGTGATAATAGATGATAGAAATGAAGAATGTAATGAAGAAGTATGCTAACGGTGTAATAGCCGCTAATGGGATAAATGTTAGGATAAATCAAGGTGAATTTGTCTATGTTGTAGGTCCAAGTGGTGCAGGTAAATCAACCTTTATTAAAATGATGTATCGTGAGGAAAAGCCTACAAAAGGAAGTATTCGAATTAACGGAATCAATTTAGAAAAATTAAGAGACAAAAAAGTTCCATTATTAAGAAGAAACATGGGAGTTGTCTTTCAGGATTTTAAGCTTCTTCCTACACTAACTGTTTTTGAAAATGTTGCCTTTGCATTAGAGGTTATTGAAGAAAATCCTAAATATATAAAGAAAAAAGTTATGGAGACTTTAGAATTAGTCGGACTAAAGCATAAAGCAAAGATGCTTCCAACAGAATTATCTGGTGGAGAGCAACAACGTGTGTCGCTTGCACGTTCCATTGTAAATTCCCCGAAATTAGTGATTGCTGATGAACCAACAGGGAATTTAGATCCTGAGACTTCATGGGAAATTATGAATATTTTTGAAACAATAAATAATAGAGGTACAACAATTGTAATGGCTACACATAATCGTGAAATCGTAAATACGATTAAGCATCGTGTTATTGCTATTGAAGGCGGCAGAATTGTACGTGATGAAACGAGAGGTGAATACGGATATGAAGGCTAGAACAGTAGCTAGACATACAAGAGAAAGTTTCAAAAGCCTTCTTCGTAACGGTTGGATGACATTTGCCTCTGTCAGTGCGGTAACAATCACATTGATTCTTGTTGGTGTATTTTTCATCATTATGATGAATTTAAATCATTTGGCGACTTCCATAGAGGAAAATGTTGAAATTAGGGTTCATATTGATGTAGCAGCAACAGAAGAAGAACGAAATACCTTAGAAGAGGAAATAAAGGCTATACCAGAAGTAGGTAGTGTTACATTTTCTCCTAAAGGGGAAGAATTAGATAATTTAATTAGTAGTCTTGGGGAAGATGGAGATGCATTTAAACTATTCGAACAGGATAACCCATTAAATGATGTCTTTGTTGTCAAGACGAAGGATCCACAAGATACACTAGCTGTAGTAGATAAGATTGAGAAGTTTGAACATGCTGCGAAGGTAAGGTATGGACAAGGAACCGTTGAAAAACTTTTTAGTGCGATTGACATGAGTAGGAATGTAGGAATCGTACTAATTATTGGATTGCTATTTACAGCAATGTTCCTTATCTCCAATACGATTAAAATTACGATTGTAGCAAGAAGAAAAGAAATTGAAATCATGCGTTTAGTAGGTGCAACTAACTGGTTTATCCGTTGGCCATTTTTCCTAGAAGGTATGTGGCTGGGGATAATCGGCGCCATCATTCCAATAGCAGCAGTTAGCGCAATTTATTATTATGCGTATCAGTATTTAGTTGAGAAACTAGCAGGAAGCTATTTGGAAATTTTAGATTTCTCTCCATTTGTATACCAAGTTGGTGGAATACTACTTCTAATGGGAGCAATTATTGGAATTTGGGGTTCTGTAATGAGTATTCGCAAGTTTTTAAAAGTGTAAGTTTGTCGTTGATAATAAAATTAGTCTTATGGTCAATAGCTTGGAGAACGGGAATTAGAGTGCTTCAAGCTATTCTATTTGGAAAAAACAGAGAGAAAGCAACAAATTTACCAAGTTTACATATTGGTATACGGGGAAGGGAGCTTAACTAGATGAAAAAGAAAGTAGCAAAATTAACACTTGTATCTGCATTAAGCATAAGCAGTATCGTCGCATATACTGCCACTACATCACCTGCATATGCTCAAACTTCACTTAATGAGCTGAATGAGGAAAAAAGTAATATTGAGAATAAGCAAAATGACGTAAAATCAAAATTAAATGATTCTAGTAATAAATTAAGTGATATCCATTCAGAACAAGAATCAGTAGAAACAGAGATTCAAAGATTAAATACCTCTATTTCAAGTACACAAGTGAAAATTACCGAGAAAAAGGAACAAATTTCTACTACAAAAGAAGAAGTGGAAAAATTAGAGAAGCAAATTAAAGAAGTGACAGCAAGAATTGAAAAACGAAATGAATTATTGAAGGAACGTGCAAGATCTTATCAGCAAACAGGTGGGATGGTTAATTATCTGGATGTGTTAATGGGGTCACAAAGTTTTAGTGATTTTATTGATAGAGTTGGGGCTGTAGCAACAATTGTAGAAGCCGATCAATCAATAATTAAAGAGCAAGAGGCGGATAAAAAGTTATTGGAACAATCACAAGCAGATCTAAAGTCGAAATTAAATTCCCTTGAAACAATGCTTGATGACCTAGAAACGTTAAATTCTAAGCTGAATTCTGAGAAAAAAGAAAAAGATACATTAATGGCTCAATTGAACGAAGAGGAAAATCATGTTCAGGCAGAAATGCTTTCCTTAGAAGAAGAAGAACAGCTGCTAAAAGATCAAGAAGTAGCAATGGAAAAAGCGATACAATTAGAAAAGGAAAGACAAGCTGAATTAGCAAGAAAAGCAGCAGAAGCCAAGGCTGCTGCTGAAAGAACAGCTGCACAAAAAGCTTCAAGCTCTAAATCATCTAGTTCGAAAACAGCAACTTCAACTAGCTCATCAAGCGGAAATACTTCCCAAAGTGTTTCTAAGCCATCTACTTCTGTATCATCTGGCAATTTCACTCGCCCAGCAGGAGCAGGCTATTTATCTTCAGGTCTTGGACAACGTTGGGGTACTTTCCATGCTGGTGTTGATATAGCGGCTACAGGTACGGTACCTATTTATGCTGCTGCAGATGGTGTTGTCATTAGTTCTTATCCTTCAGATAGTTATGGACAAGTTATTTTTATTAGTCATTACATTGACGGACAGGAATATACAACAGTCTATGCTCATATGAGAAAGGGTAGCCGTCTTGTAAACGCTGGAGATACTGTTTCAAAAGGACAGCGTATCGGTACAATGGGTAATACTGGTGATTCTACTGGTCAGCATTTGCATTTCGAATTGCATAAAGGTCCATGGAATCCAGCAAAATCAAATGCTATTAATCCAATTGGGATTGTTCCATTGTAAAAAATATGGTAGTAATAGTTTATCCGAAATATGGAGAATTAAACATGAAATAAGATATATCATCTTCGAGTGGAAGACTTTCCTATTTCTCCTAAACTCAAGTTTATGATGGCGCTCATTTTAAATGGAGCGCCATTATTTTTTTTTATTCAGAGTGGCGATAAGCGGAAAATCGAGTTGCTACAGAAAGTAATAATTTGTATGCTATAATGGGAGCAAAGTTCTGTAATAATAAAGGGGTAAGAATATAGATGAGCGAATTGAATGATAAAAAGGAATCAATAGATCCAATCGATCAAAATAAGCTAGAGTTGGATGAAGAAACACTGTTTATTGTTTCTCAAACGTTTAAAGCACTTTCTGACCCTACAAGGATAAAAATTCTTCATTTATTATCAAAAAAACAGCATTCCGTAAATGAAATTGCCGAAAGTTTGAATATGCTCCAATCCACTGTTTCCCATCAACTTCGGTTTTTAAAAAATTTACGATTAGTAAAATATAAGCGAGAAGGTACAACAATGATTTATTCTTGTGATGATGAACATGTAATGGGCGTATTAAAACAAATGATTGATCACGCAAGACATCATTAATTTGCATGTAATGTAGTTTAAAGTGATTTTTATGAATTCAATCGATAGTCTTTAAAAGGAATAAGGATATTTAAATAATAATAAAGCATACTAGAAGAAACGGGTATCTATGATATCTGTTTCTTCTTTTTAACATAAAAATCAGAATATGGATTGACACTTTTATTGCGTTATTCATATAATAATAATATGAGTATATGAATAATTGTTCATATATTGAAGATGAGTGAATAATCCATTGGTTAATAGATGAATGAAAGGAAAGAAGGGATAAGATGGAGGAAGAGAAGCAGTTACTAAAAAAAGAATTTACATTGGAAGGCTTGGATTGTGCTCATTGTGCGATGAAAATTGAAAATGGAATTGCCTCCATTAATGGTGTGAGTGAATGCAATGTTAATTTTGCAACACAAACATTAATTCTACAGTTAAAGGAAGAAGAACGAGACAGCATTTTAGCAAAAGCACAAAAAACAATTTCAAGACTAGAGCCACATGTAAAGTTGGTGGAGAAAGGCAATAAAATGACAGCTTCCACCTCGCATAATCATGGGAATGGACATCACCATGAACAGGCTCATGGAACACATAGCCATTCACATGATCATGGAGCGGAAAATACAAAGAGATTAGTTGGTAGATTAATAGCTGGAACAATTGTTGCAGTAGCTGGCTTCTTTTCTCCTTTGACTGGAATAGCAGAGTTTTCCTTTTTCTTTGTGGCATATTTAATTGTCGGAGGAGACATTTTATATCGAGCCATAAAAAATATTTTACGCGGGCAAGTATTTGATGAGCACTTTCTTATGGCGATTGCTACATTGGGAGCATTTGCGATTCAAGAATACCCTGAGGGCGTAGCGGTTATGCTCTTTTATCAAATAGGGGAACTATTTCAAGGGATAGCAGTGAATCGTTCTAGAAAATCCATTACAAGTTTAATGGATATTCGCCCTGACTATGCAAATGTGAAGGTTGGAGACCGATATAAAAAAATAAGTCCTGAGCAAGTGAAAATAGGAGATATAATTTTCGTAAAACCTGGAGAAAAAATCCCTCTTGATGGGCGAGTAATAGAAGGTAGCTCCACTGTTGATACATCAGCATTAACGGGAGAATCTATTCCTCGTGATATCGAAATTGGCAATGTAGTACTCTCGGGATTCATTAATAATCATGGTGTATTAACAATAGAAGTAACAAAAGATTTTGGAGAATCTACTGTAACGAAAATATTAGAGCTTGTCCAAAATGCCAGCAATAAAAAGGCTCCTACCGAAAATTTTATTACCAAATTTGCAAGATACTATACACCTGTAGTAGTAATAATTGCGGCCTTATTAGCTATCTTGCCACCACTAATAATAAGTGGTGCAACATTCTCCGATTGGCTATATAGAGCCCTTGTATTCCTTGTTATTTCCTGTCCGTGTGCACTTGTTGTTTCCATTCCTTTAGGTTTCTTTGGCGGGATAGGTGCCGCCTCGAAAAAAGGGATATTAGTTAAAGGAAGCAATTATTTAGAAGCTTTAAATGCTGTTAAATATGTTGTTTTTGATAAAACAGGGACTTTGACCAGAGGAGTATTTGAAGTGGATTCCATCCATACTGTTTCTGGATTTTCTGAAGAGGAAGTTCTTGAATATGCTGCATATGCAGAAATGCATTCTAATCATCCTATTGCAGATTCCATCAGAAATGCTTTTCCTGGGAATATATTAGAAGAACGTATCAGTGAATATCAGGAAATATCTGGACATGGAATTAGTGTGAAGCTTGACGATAGAGTAGTGTTGGCTGGGAATCAAAAATTGATGGTAAAGGAAAACATAGAATACGTACAAAACAAAGAAATTGGCACAGTCATTTATATAGCGGTGAATCAAGAATTTATCGGTTCTATCGTTATTTCAGATCAAATAAAAGATGATGCCAAGAAAGCGATTCAGCTATTAAAAGAACAAGGTATTAAGAAAACGGTAATGCTAACTGGTGATGCAAAAAAGGTTGGCGATAAAATTGGTGCTCTTCTGCAAATAGATGAAGTACATGCCGAGCTATTACCACAGAATAAAGTAGAGGAAATCGAAAAACTAGATGAACGAAAACAGGTAAAAGAGAAGATTCTATTTGTTGGAGATGGGATTAATGATACGCCTGTTTTAGCAAGAGCCGATGTTGGAATGGCGATGGGTGGATTAGGAGCAGATGCAGCGATTGAAGCAGCTGATATTGTAATTATGACAGATGAGCCTTCAAAAATAGCGACAGCTCTATCTATTGCGAAACGTACAAGACGAATTGTTTGGCAGAATATTATTTTTGCTTTAGGAATAAAAGCAATCTTTTTACTGCTAGGAGCTTTTGGAATTGCGACAATGTGGGAAGCTGTTTTTTCAGATGTAGGTGTTACTGTATTAGCAGTTCTAAATGCAATGCGGGTATTGCGGGTAAAAGGGTTATAGAAGAAAAACGGTGCAAGGGGTCTTTTCCCTTTGCACCGTTTTGTTTAAAATAAAACTTATTTAACATCTGGGGGAGTATCATGCTCAGCTGGAGGGGCTGGCTTTAATTTTGGAGCAGGACCAAATGGAGGTACATCTCTTACATATTGGAAAGTTCCCATGCCATCCATGCTCGGTCCAGATGCCCATCTACCTTTACTGCTTTCGTCTCCCATTGAATGATTTAGGAATAGATAGGATACTTCTGTTTTTTCTAAATGTCTAGGGAAAGTGCTTGGTACAACTACCCCTTCTTGTTGTTCTAGTTCATAAATAGCAGCAAGCCATTGGTTTTGATGCATCGTATCACGGGCGATTAAAAAGGATAGCATATCTTTAATGCCTCTATCGTCCGTTTGTTCAAATAAACGGACTGCTTGAAGTCGACCTTGGGATTCTGCATTTAAATTTGCCCGCATATCAGCTAACAAGTTGCCGCTTGCAGCAATATATCCTGCAGTCCAAGGAACTCCCACACTATCCTTTGGCATTGCTCCAAGTCCTGAGACAATGGCATGCTGTGGGTTCATTCCGCCAATAATGGCGGCCATTGCAGGGTTGCTTGCAGCAGCTGTTTCTAGTTCCGTTACTGGAGCATCATCTAGTAATCTTGCAACCATTGTTGCCAATAATTCAATATGGCCAATTTCCTCTGTTCCTGTATCTAATAATAAGTCACGATACTTATCATGTTTTCTTGTACCCCAAGCCTGGAATAAGTATTGATTCATTACCGACATTTCCCCGAATTGTCCACCGATTAGTTCTTGCAATTTTTTAGCAAACACAGGATCTGGCTTTTCGGGTTTTGCTTGGTAAGCTAGTTCTTTAATATGATAAAACATTCTTTCCCCTCCTCATAAAATACTTTATATACTATGCCTATGCCTGTATTAGGTTCGTGTCCAATGGATAAAAGGTAGATTTATTCATAAGTTGTCCCAGCTTATCATATACATGGAAACAGGATAAAACACATCGTGTGCGAAAGAAGGGACGGTTGGAATGAAACAAAAATGGCTGGCTGTTTACATGGCAGGATCCTTATTAGCGGGGTCAGGAATGACATATATGGGAATAACCATTTTCGAAAAAAAACAGGAAAAGCATGCAACTGATCATACAATGGAGACGAACTCTCTATATAAATTAGATAAAGCCTATCAGCTAATCCTTCAAAACTATGTGGAAAATGTAGACAAGCAGAAATTGGAAGACGGAGCAATCAGAGGGATGCTAGCTACATTAGAGGATCCATATTCTGTTTATATGGATCAAGAGGCTGCCAAACAATTTGAACAGGCGCTAGATTCGTCATTTGAAGGAATTGGTGCAGAAATTAGTATAGAAGATGATAAAATGATCATTGTTTCGCCAATTAAAGGTTCACCAGCAGAGAAGGCGGGTATCAAACCACAGGATCAAATTATTTCTGTGGATGGAGAAACCGTTGAGGGGAAGGATTTAAATGATGTCATTGGCAAGATTAAAGGAGAAAAAGGGACAAAGGTAGAGCTAGAGATTAAACGAACAACAGTAGATAAGCCGTTAAAGGTAAAGATTGTGCGGGATGAAGTTCCTCAAATTACTGTTTATTCGGATATCAAAAAAGATGGAGGAGAAAAGATAGGCTATATTGAAATTACTTCTTTTTCTAAAGATACTGCAATTGAGTTTGAAAAGGCGCTGAGTAGTTTAGAGAAAAAAGGAATAGCTGGTCTTATCTTGGATGTCCGCGGTAATCCAGGTGGTTTACTTACTAGTGTAAATGCAATAGTGGAGCAATTTTTAACAGACAGTAAACCATATGTACAAATAGAGAATCGAAATGGCGACCGTGAACAGTTTTATTCCGATTTATCAAAGGAAAAAGAATATCCAGTTGTCGTGTTGATTGATAATGGAAGCGCCTCTGCATCAGAAATTTTAGCTGCTGCATTAAAAGAAGGAGCAGATTATCCCCTAATTGGCGAAAATTCTTTTGGAAAAGGAACGGTCCAACAGCCAATCTTAATGGATGATGGTAGTGAAATCAAATTAACTGTCTCTAAATGGCTCACTCCTGATGGGAATTGGATTCATAAACAAGGAATAAAGCCTACTATTGAAGTAAAGCAATCTGATTTGTATCATACCCATCCTCTTCAGATTGTAGCCAATTTAAAGATGGAAGATAATGATGAACAAGTAAAATATGCACAAGAAATATTAACAAGCTTGGGATTTACAACAGATAGGCAGGATGGCTATTATAGTCCTCAAACAGAGATTGCTGTCCGAGCATTTCAAGAAAAAAATACATTAGAGGTAACAGGTATTATCGATAAAAAAACGGCAGCCAAGATGGAGGAATCAGTAAGACAAGAAAAACTGAAAGATGAAAATGATATCCAGCTGCAAACAGCGATAAGATATATCGTGCATTAAATAATTATTTAAATAAACTATTTTTCATATAGTTTATTGCTAAGATCAACTGCCTGAATAGACTCGCTTTATATGGGAGAACAAAGTCTCCTTTCATTAATCTTATTGAAAAAAACAACAATGTCATAGAAACAGCCGCATAAATAATCTCCTGCATAATTATTTGCAGGAGATTATTTATGCGGCTATTGATTTAACACACTATCTTCTAACACTAAACTTTTATCCCCGTAAATTTTGGTAATATGTGTATCTCCCCAAGCGCAAAGGGCATTTAAAATGGGCTCAAGACTTCTTCCGTAATCACTTAATTCATATTCTACTTTTGGTGGGATTTGTTGATAGATGATTCGGTTGATTACTCCATCTTCTTCTAATTCTCTTAATTGTTGTGTTAGCATTTTTTGTGTAATATTTGGCATTAATCGTTTTAACTCGCTCGTTCTTTTTTTACCATGTGTAAGATGACATAAAATTACACACTTCCATTTACCGCCGATTACTTCTAAAGTTGCTTCTACTGATATATTGTATTTTTTATTATCCATCCTAATACTCCTTCTTTTACAGGTACTTTTTTGTTCCTATCATACTTATTGGTTCCTATATTACAAAAAGGTGCGTACTTTTCTATTTGTCTTATATGATTCATAATAACACTTGCCGGTTAAAATGCAAGACTACTAAAAAGCTAACCACTAGTGGATAACGATATATTTATTAGGAGGAAATAGAATTGAAGCAAAGAAATAATACGCTTGCCTTAGTTGCATTGGCTATTAGTGCCTTTGCAATTGGGACAACTGAGTTTATAAGTGTCGGTTTACTCCCATTAATCGCGGAAGATTTTCACGTAGGCATTACGACAGCTGGATTAACGGTTTCCATATATGCCTTAGGTGTCACAATAGGTGCACCAGTTTTAACAGCTATTACATCTAATATTTCACGAAAATCACTTTTATTGTGGATTATGATTGTATTTATTATTGGAAATAGTTTGGCTGCTATTGCACCAAATATTACGATTTTACTTATTGCCCGCATCATATCGGCTTTTGCCCACGGAATTTTTATGTCGATTGGGTCAACAATAGCAGCAGATTTAGTTGCAAAAGAAAAAAGAGCTAGTGCTATCTCTATTATGTTTTCCGGATTAACCGTTGCAACAGTAACCGGGGTTCCATTTGGAACGTTCATTGGACAACATTTTGGATGGAGATTGGCATTTATTACAATTGTTATTATTGGTATTATCGCCTTTATCGGAAATAGTGTTCTCGTTCCAGGTAATTTATCAAAAGGAGGACGGGCGACACTAAAGGATCAATTGCGTTTAGTCACAAATGGGCGTCTCTTAATGCTATTTTTCATTACAGCTTTAGGTTATGGGGGAACTTTCGTAGTTTTCACTTATCTTTCGCCATTATTACATGAAGTAACTGGTTTTAAACAAAATACAGTGGCAGGCATTTTGCTATTATATGGTGTTGCCATTGCAATAGGCAATATGATCGGTGGTAAACTATCTAATAAAAATCCGCTTCAAGCTTTATTTTATATGTTTATCATTCAAGCAATTGTTCTATTTATTCTTTCCTTTACACTTCCATTTAAGGTCATTGGCTTAATAAGTATTCTATTTATGGGATTATTGGCATTTATGAATGTACCAGGATTACAGGTTTATGTCGTTATATTAGCAGAACGATATGTGCCAAGTGCAGTAGATGTTGCTTCTGCTGTCAATATTGCTGCCTTCAATGCTGGAATAGCAATTGGCTCTTATTTAGGAGGAATCGTAACGAATTCGCTCGGATTAATTCATACTTCATGGGTTGGGGGAATAATGGTTGTAGCGGCAATATTTTTGACAGGCTTTAGTTTGGTTTTAGAAAAAAATTCATTAGATAAAGGAGTTTTACCACGATGAAAAACTTACAAGATACTGTTAACTTATTAAACGGAATAAAGATGCCTTGGTTAGGGTTAGGTGTATTCAAGGTGGAAGAAGGTCAAGAGCTGGTAGATGCTGTAAGCTCTGCTATTAGAAATGGTTATCGTAGCATTGATACAGCAGCTATTTATGAGAATGAAGCAGGTGTTGGTGAAGGGATTAAAAAAGGAATGCAAGAAACAGGAATTACAAGAGAAGATTTGTTTATTACTTCAAAAGTATGGACAGAAGATTTAGGATATGAAGAAACAATAAAAGCGTATGAAACAAGTCTAAATAAATTAGGACTGGAGTATTTAGATTTATATCTTATTCATTGGCCAAAAGAAGGAAAGTATAAAGAAGCATGGAGAGCTTTAGAAACATTATATAAAGAAGGAAAAGTAAGAACAATTGGTGTAAGTAATTTTCAAATCCATCATTTGGAAGAGTTAATGAAAGATGCAGAGATACAACCAATGATTAATCAGATAGAATTGCATCCAAGACTAACACAAAAAGAACTAATAGCATATTGTCAGGAGAAAAGCATTCAAGTGGAAGCATGGTCTCCATTGATGCAAGGACAACTATTAGATCAACCTGAATTAGTGGAAATAGCATCAAAATATCAAAAATCAGTTGCTCAAATTATCATTCGATGGGATCTGCAAAATGGAATTGTCACTATTCCAAAATCTGTGAAAGAACATCGTATTATCGAAAATGGAAATGTTTTTGATTTTATATTAACAAAAGAAGAAATGGCTAAAATCGATGCATTAAACTTGGATCAACGTGTTGGTCCAGATCCTGATAATTTTGATTTTTAATCAAGGCTTTTATCTTATTGCAAAAGAAAGGGAATGGAGAAAGGACTTCATTCCTTTTTCCTTTTTTAACAATTAAGGAAGGTAATAAGTAATTCGAAATATAAAAAAATTATAAATTTCACGTGAAACCGAATACAAATCCTTGCTTTTATGTTAGAATACATCTGAAAAAGAAGCATCTTAACTAGGAAGGATGAGCTTATGAAAATAGCAATAGCTAGTGATCATGGCGGATATCAGCTAAAGGAAGCAATAAAAGCACATCTACTTAAATCTAATGAAGAAGTAATAGACTTTGGTTGTCATAGTAGGGAAAGTGTTGATTTTCCAGATTACGCAAAGCTTGTTGGGGAATCCATTATAAATGGAGATAATCAATTAGGCATTTTGTGTTGCGGAACAGGAATTGGCATGAGTATAGCTGCCAATAAAATCACTGGAATACGGGCAGCGGTAGTTGGTGACGTGTTCTCTGCTAAAGCCACAAGAGAACATAATGATAGTAATATCCTTTGTTTGGGTGAAAGAGTTACAGGTGAAGGATTGGCATGCTTAATTGTTGATACATGGTTAAATGCAGAATTTCTAGGTGGCAGACATGCTAATAGAATCAATGGAATCAAAGAAATAGAATCATATTATTGTTAATAGTAGGACTAATTAACATCAAAAATCTTAAATGAAACATATTATAACTTGTACGTACCATTAATAGGTTATACTAAATATGTATGGTTTATTCTTGGGAAGTTGTATGGTATAATGGGTTTGGAAAAATATATCATAAAGAAGATAAGGTAAAAAAATACTTTTTCTTCCAATAGCATGTGCACTTTTCTGTATATTTTTTATTATGACCATTTTTAGTTACAGCTCGATAATAGTTAGGGGGTAAGGTGTTGAAGGTTGGAGTGATTGTCTTAGGTTGTTTGCCTTCGGGGGTAAAACAAATTCTACATCGTTTATATGAAAATTTATCTCCTGCGCATCAACTTTTTGGACTTGAAATAGACAGAGAGTCCGGTGAAATCACTTATACAGAAGTAAAAGAAATTAGTGATGCACCATATTTAAGCCATTCTATCTTAAAGGTAAGCGCTACACCGTCAGAGTATCAGTGGGAAGAGGCATTTGCTCCGATGGATATGACAGTTGTAATGGGGGATGCAGTTGCAAAAGAATTATGGCAAGCTTCTATTGCAAAGAAAGAAACGATTCGGACATTATTTGTGCCAGTTTCCATTTACAATAATATTCGAGGAAATGATTGGACTTTAGGGTATGATACTGCGCTTAATAGTATTACTCAAAATGTGTTAAAGGTTCAGGATACCATTCAATCTCTAAAATATGACAAACCAAGATTATTTGGTTTTTCAATAGAGGGAAATCCTTCGACTAACATGCTGCAGGATATTTCTCTTGCTGTAGATGGAAACTATTTAGCAGTTGATTATGAGAAAGAGGAAATTGCCGCTTTATGTGAAACCATAACAAAGAGCTATACATATACAAAAACGTCAAGTGTCTTAATATATAGCGAGTCTTTGCAAGCAGTTGTCCAAGATTCTGTAATTAGCAAGCTTGATGTAGATTGGAAATATACAGAAATTAATGAAGCACTTTGTATGGGAACAAATCCGACAGCTATTGATCGAATCCTTGCAAACGAATTAGCGGATGAAGTATTGCGATGGACAAATAATAATTGTTTGACAGGTGAGCTTGTCGTTCATAAAGATGGAATTCAATTTAAATAAAGGCTAAGCTAAATAAAGCTATGACTTCATAAGAAAATTAGCACATCATTATGTTTGTGTTTAGCATTAAATAAAAATCAAAAAAGGATGAGGAAAATGAGTAATCAAGTAAAAACAAACATTGAGCAATTAGCAGTAAATACGATTCGTACATTATCAATTGATGCAATTGAAAAATCAAATTCAGGTCACCCAGGAATGCCAATGGGTGCAGCACCTATGGCATATACACTATGGGCAAAGGAAATGAATCATAATCCAGCTAATCCTAACTGGTTCAACCGTGATCGTTTTGTTTTATCAGCAGGACATGGTTCTATGCTTCTTTATAGCTTGTTACATTTATTTAATTATGGAGTAACAGTTGATGACTTAAAGAACTTCCGTCAATGGGGAAGCAAAACTCC
The DNA here is from genome assembly GCF_950097965.1 of Bacillus sp. T2.9-1. NCBI lineage: Bacteria > Bacillati > Bacillota > Bacilli > Caryophanales > Bacillaceae > Bacillus > Bacillus sp. T2.9-1. Next base: position 77,705 of record NZ_CATNHG010000001.1, on the reverse strand, counting down.
AGGGCATCCAGAATTTGGACATACACCAGGTGTGGAAGCTACTACTGGTCCACTAGGACAAGGTATCGCAATGGCAGTTGGGATGGCAATGGCAGAGAGACATTTAGCAGAAACATATAACAAAGATAATTATCCAGTTGTTGACCATTATACGTATAGCATTTGTGGTGATGGTGATTTAATGGAAGGTGTATCTGCAGAAGCAGCATCTCTTGCAGGGCACTTAAAACTAGGAAGATTAGTAGTATTATATGATTCAAATGATATTTCTTTAGATGGTGATTTACATCTTTCATTCTCAGAAAGTGTTCAAAAACGTTTTGAAGCATATGGATGGGAAGTAATTCGTGTAGAAGATGGCAATGACTTAACAGAAATACAAGCAGCTATTGCACAAGCGAAAAAATCAGATGTACCAACATTAATCGAAGTAAAAACAGTAATTGGTTATGGTTCCCCAAATAAAGGTGGAAAATCTGCGTCACATGGTGCACCACTAGGAGCATCTGAAACACAATTAGCTAAACAAACATATGGTTGGTCTTACGAAGAAGCATTCCATGTTCCAGCAGAAGTTTCTGAGCATTATGCATCATTAGCGCAAGAGGGAGCAGAAAAAGAAAAAGCTTGGAATGAATTATATGAAGGCTATAAAGCAGCATATCCAGAGTTAGCAACACAACTAGATACAGCAATTAAAGGTGAGCTGCCTGCTGATTTACAAGAGAGATTACCTGAATTTAATGCAGGCGATTCTATGGCAACAAGAGATTCTTCTGGCAAAACAATTCAAGCAATCGCAAGTGCTGTACCTTCTTTCTTTGGAGGATCTGCAGACCTTGCTGGTTCAAACAAAACATTAATGACTGCTGAGAAAAACTTTGCAATCGACGGTTATGCTGGCAGAAATATTTGGTTTGGTGTACGTGAATTCGCAATGGGTGCAGCATTAAACGGTTTAGCGCTACATGGTGGAGTAAAAGTATTCGGAGCAACATTCTTCGTATTCTCTGATTATTTACGTCCAGCAATCCGCTTAGCTGCATTAATGAAATTGCCTGTTACTTATGTATTCACACATGACAGTATCGCAGTTGGAGAAGACGGTCCAACACATGAGCCAGTGGAACAACTTGCATCATTACGTGCAATGCCAGGACTTTCTATTATTCGTCCAGCAGATGCAAAAGAAACAGCTGCTGCATGGCAACTTGCTGTAGAAAGCACAGATACACCAACAGCGCTAGTATTAACACGTCAAAACTTGCCAACATTAGATTTAACAAAGGCTGAAGCATACGAAGGCGTGAAAAAAGGTGCTTATACTGTTTCAACTGGTAAAGAAGCAGCACAAGCTTTAATCTTAGCATCTGGCTCAGAAGTTTCCCTTGCAATGAAAGCACAAGCAGCATTAGCAGAAGAAGGAATTTCTGTAAATGTGGTAAGTATGCCAAGCTGGGATCGTTTTGAACAACAATCAGCTGAGTATAAAGAGAGCGTATTACCAGAAAGTGTTCAAGCCCGCGTTGGTATTGAAGCTGGTGCATCTCTAGGATGGAGAGAATACATTGGAGCTAAAGGTGAGCATATCACAATCGATCATTTCGGAGCATCAGCACCAGCGGATAAACTATTCCAAGAGTATGGATTTACAGTAGAAAATGTAGTAGCAAAAGTAAAATCTTCTATTGCTAAAACAAAATAAAGTTAAAATAAGCCAATGACCTTTATATATAGGTTGTTGGCTTTATTTATAGAACATGAAATATAAAGCGCAAATATCTTCAATAGTAGCAAAAAGAGATAATATTTCTTCCACATAGTCTTTCTATTACCATATTAGTAGAATATAATAGATTTATATAATAAAAGATTAAATTCCTTAAAATAAAGGAATGAATAGATGGAAAGCTTATTGTAAGGATGGGGGAAGTTTTATGTGGCAAGATTGGTTGCTCGAGCTTTTAAAAGGATTTGGTAAACTATTTTTGAATCCTGTTTTCTATTTATCGTTTTTATTTGCTGCTTATTTAGGGGTTGCTAGAGTAAAAAAAGAAAGAAGACATTTCACAGTAAGAGCACAGAACGCTTATTTTGAACTGAAACAATTACTGCCAATGGGGATTATCATTGGACTTTGTATATCAGTTTTTTCCATCGGACTTGTCTTAGTAGTTCCAATGGAATTTGTTGTTTTTACAGGGATTATTACAATCGTTTTAGCGTTAATTGGAAAAACGAGAATGTTATCTCCTGTCTACACAGCTGGATTAGGAATAATTGTTAGCAGTGTTTCGCTTTTCCTTGGATGGGATTATTTCTTGTTTTCGAAAAATAATCTGAGTTCATCTGAATATATTTTTCCAACTGCTGTAATTTTATTAGGATTATTGATTATTTCCGAGGGAATATTTGTTCGTAATAATGGAGTGAAAGCAACTTCGCCACGGCTGAAGAAAAGTAGACGAGGGCAAGCAATAGGTGTCCATCTATTAGAGAGGGCTTGGATTTTGCCAGTATTTTTATTTATTCCTTCAGGATTGCTGACGATTCCATTTGAATGGTGGCCAATGTTTACTGTAGGCAATCAAACATATTCCCTACTCTTGGTTCCTTTTTTGATTGGATCAAAAATGGAAGTTCAAGGAGAACATCCGATTATTGCCATAAGAAATGTAGGAAGAAACATTATTATTCTTGGTTCTATTATGGTAGTAGGCGGAGCTGCAGCTTATTTGTATCCACTAGCTTCCATTGCTTTAGTATTAGTAGCAATTATTGGTCGCGAATGGATTACGAGGAAGCAGAAAAGCAAAGAAAAGAATAAATCCTTCTACTTTTCTAGAAAAAATAATGGTGTTGTAATATTAGGAATTGTCCCAGATTCTCCAGCGGATAAAATGGGTCTGAAAATTGGCGAAATGATTTCGAAGGTTAATAGTATTCCTGTTCAAGATAAAAACCAGTTATATAAAGCATTACAAAAAAACTCAGCCCATTGTAAATTAGAAGTGTTCGATGCAAATGGCGAAATTCGTTTTGTGCAAAGGGCCTTATATGAAGGGGATCATCATGAATTAGGACTGCTATTAATTCCTGACGAGAAAGTACATGGAAATGAAGCGGTCTAAAGAATAAACACATAACCAATAAAAAAATCGAGTAATCTATTTCATGATTACTCGATTTTTTATAAAGAATAGAATGATAGTTTACAGTGTACATATGTCAACTACGAGCGATATTTAATCTGTGATGCTATAATCCGTTTATAGATAAGTAAAAGAAAAGAGGGCTAGAATGAAATTAGATGAATTTAAAATAGGACAAAGCTTTAGAACAAAATCCTTTAAAGTTACAAAAGAAGAGATAGTAAAGTTTGCAGGAGAATTTGATCCCCAATATATGCATGTAAATGAAGAGAAAGCAAAGGAAGGCAGATTTAAAGGAATAATTGCTTCTGGTATCCATACTTTAGCTATTTCATTCAAACTATGGGTAGAAGAGGAGAAATATGGGGAGGATGTTATAGCTGGAACAGAAATGAATCATATTAAATTTTTGAAAGCCGTTTTTCCAGGAGATGAACTTTATACGATTGTAAAAGTTCTCGAAAAAAAGCAAAATAGGAGTGCTACTGGAATTCTTACAGTTTTGCTTAGCACGTATAATGATAAAGAGGAAGAAGTGTTTGAAGGGGAATTATCTGTACTCATCAAACAATGAATAAACAGGATTAGTAATTGATTAATGTAGTCTTGCTGTCATTAAGCTGTCTTAAAGGAGCTTAATGGCAGTTTTTTTGGTTGAAAGCGCTAACTATAAAAACAAAAGAATTTTTAACAATTTGTGAACTTTTACACAATCTATAAAGTTGATGTTATACTTTGGTAGATAAACGCATCAACGCAATTATCAGATTATGAAATCATTTGGAGGATAAATGATGAAAAAGAAATTTATTGCAACCTTTATTTTTGCTTTTTCTTTCGTACTTATTATTGCAGGCTGTGGGAATGAAAAAACAAATAGCACACAAAAACAAGAAAATGAAGAAAAGGAAGCTGAGGCAGTATCGGGAGCTTCTCAAACAAGCTATACACCGTATGAAGAGCTTAAAGACAGCTATGATATTATCATTGTTGGAGCTGGCGGCGCTGGGATGACTGCTGCATTAGAAGCAAAGGCCAAAGGATTAAATCCCGTTATTTTAGAAAAAATGCCTGTTGCAGGTGGAAATACAACAAAAGCTTCTTCTGGAATGAATGCTTCTGAAACTAAGTTTCAAAAAGAGCAAGGAATTGAAGATAGTAATGATCTTTTTTATGAAGAAACATTAAAGGGTGGACATGAAACAAATGATAAGGAAATGCTACGTTTCTTTGTTGATAACTCAGCTAGTGCGATTGAATGGCTAGATACGATTGGTATTCGTTTGAATAATTTAACGATTACTGGTGGGATGAATGAAAAACGTACCCACCGACCTGAAGATGGATCAGCGGTAGGGCAATATATTGTAGATGGTTTATTGAAAAACGTTCAAGAAAATGGGATACCTCTTTTTGTCAACGCAGATGTGAAGGAAATAACTGAAAAAGATGGAATTGTAAATGGTGTAGACGTACTTTTCAATCAAACAGAGGAAAAAACAATTACAGCAAAAGCGGTGGTTGTCACTACAGGTGGTTTTGGCGCTAATATGGAAATGATAAAAGAAGTAAGAAGTGATCTAGGAGATTATGTAACTACAAACCAAGCTGGTAGCACTGGTGATGGTATTAAAATGATAGAAAAATTAGGAGGAGCGACGGTTGATTTAGAGCAAATTCAAGTCCATCCAACAGTACAACAAGAGGAGTCTTACTTAATTGGTGAAGCAGTTCGTGGTGAAGGAGCTATCTTGGTATCTGTAGAAGGAAAAAGATTCACAAATGAACTTGATACTCGTGATAAAGTAACAGCAGCAATTAATGAACTACCAGAAAAATCAGCATACTTAGTGTTTGATTCTGGCGTAAAATCACGTGCAAAAGCAATTGAACAATATGAGGAAATGGGCTTTGTGCTAGAAGGAGAAACAATAGAAGCGCTTGCTGAGAAAATGAATGTTTCTTCAGATGAACTGCAAGTAACATTAGATACTTGGAATAAAGCTGTTACAAATAAAGAGGATCAAGCTTTTGGAAGAACAACAGGAATTGAAAATGATTTGTCAAAGGCACCTTACTATGCTATTAAAATTGCTCCTGGTATTCATTATACAATGGGTGGAGTAAAAATAAATACAAATACAGAGGTACTTAATGAAGAGGGTCAGACTATTCCAGGATTATTTGCTGCAGGAGAAGTAACCGGTGCTCTACATGGTGAGAATAGAATTGGAGGAAATTCTGTTGCAGAGATTATCATCTTTGGTCGTCAAGCAGGTGTAAAGTCTGCAGATTATGTAAAAGCTCAATAGATTATTTTGAAAAACAATAGAAGTTAAAAAAATTACATTGGTAAGATAAAAGATTCAAATCGTGTATGATTTGAATCTTTTATTTTGGAAAAATCCATTGTTGAAGAATGGAGGACATCGGACAAACGTTTTCCATCATACTTTAATTGCAAAGGGGAGTTGGGGAAAATGAATAAAGAGGATCAGAAACAAATAATTATTGTCGTAATGGACATATCGAAAATGAAGCGATTTGTTATGATGGATATGGGAATAGGCACATTATCTTATTACTTAATTAAAATGATAAATGGAAATATTGTTATCGATCTAATTGGAAGCACGATTATTACAGAGGGTGTAAAGAGAATATATAAAGAGATGAATAGTAGAAGAAAAATAGACTAATACATAGAATTCCATTAACTTGCCTTAAGAAATTTGTAAAAGGGAGGAAAGAAATTATCCCTTTTACGTATAATTAAAAAAGTGCTCTTCATTATTCAGCAAAGATTGAATTTGTATAGAGCTAGATGACTATAGATATAATCTATCCATAAATAAATTGACGAATATTTCGAAATTGGTTAAAATCTTTCCTAAGAGAAACATTTTTAAACGAAGGTATAATTTTTATATATACGAAAAAGTTAAAAATAATACAGAGGAATAAGGGGGATTTAAATGCCCGAAAATTTATTGGTTGCATTTGGTTTGACATTATTAGCGGGGCTGGCTACTGGGATAGGAAGTATGCTTGCATTTTTTACATCGACCACCAATACAAAATTTCTCTCTTGGATGCTAGGTTTCTCTGCCGGTGTGATGATTTATGTATCGATGATTGAAATCTTTGTGAAAGCAAAAGATGCATTAGTTGGATCATTAGGACAGCAAACGGGTAATTGGCTTACTGTAGCAGGGTTCTTTGGTGGAATATTGTTAATTGCTTTAATAGATAAATTTGTTCCTGAACAAGGAAACCCACATGAGTTAAAGAAAGTGGAAGATATTAATAAATCTAATGTAAGGCAGACAGATCACTCTCTTTTGAAAATGGGAAGTTTTACTGCACTGGCAATTGCTATTCACAATTTTCCAGAAGGGATTGCAACCTTTACTGCAGCTCTTCAGGATCCGGGACTTGGTGTAGCAATTACCGTTGCGATAGCGATACATAATATTCCAGAGGGAATCGCAGTTGCAGTCCCTGTTTATTTTGCGACAGGTGATCGAAGAAAAGCATTTAAACTTTCCTTTTTGTCAGGATTAGCAGAACCAGTCGGCGCGATTGTTGCCTTTCTTATTTTAATGCCATTTCTAAATGATGTTATGTTTGGACTAATTTTTGCAGCAGTAGCAGGCATTATGGTTTTTATTTCACTAGATGAATTATTGCCAGCAGCAAAAAAATATGACGAAGGTCACCTATCGATATACGGCTTAATAGCAGGAATGGCTGTGATGGCAGTAAGTCTGTTATTGTTTATTTAAAGCTTGGTTGAATAATATTAAATGAATTACGCTATTCAGTTTTTTAAAAATTATTTCCTTTTTGAAGCAAAAAAACTTTTAACAACGAAGTGGGGGACAGTCCACTCCTACGGGGAATAAAGCAAGCTTTAGCCAAGGAGCTAAGGTTGTCCCCCCACTTTTTCAAGAAATGCCTAGTTCTAAATCACTTCTTCTCCAATAAATTATTTTCCTTCTCCATTTTCTCTTCTCCACTTCTAATTTCATTTTATTTGTTTCTAATAAAAAATTTTCATGCTTTAATCTTTCAAGCTCCAATTGATCTTTTAGCATAGCATGATTTAATTTTGTCTGCTTCTCTAAATGGGTAGTTATAATACCAGCTAGGGGAATAGAAAATACAGTTAAAACGATAATGACAGTAATCATTTTTTAACTCCTTCTGTTTTTACTAAATAATACGGCTGTATAAAGCAAAAGTTTCAATTATTTAAAGGCCAAAGAGGGCTTCTCTCTATAGATTTGGATTTTTTTTACTGCATAACAATAGACGTTAATGAAATGATATAAAGGTAGTAAAAAAATTTAAGGACGGTGGCTGCTCTATGACGGTAATTTCAGACGTTAAACAAACAATTGCTGGTTTAAAAAGTGCACAAGCAAGTTTAGAAACCTTTGCTTTAGCTACAGATAACCAATCGGCAAAGCAAATATATCAAACTGCTGCACAACAAACACAACAAATAGTTGATTCCTTAAATCCAAGGCTACAAGAGATTCAGAAAGAAGAACCACAATATGCACAACAATAATACATGCTAAAAATATCGAGAAGCCGTTTCTAGGAGAAAATTGACTTCCCTTCTATATACGGCTTCTCTTCTATTGGAGGAAAAGATGACAGTTGCATCTAATGTGAAGCAGACTTTAGCGAGTTTAAAAGGTATTGAATCCCAGCTATCTGCCTTTGCTCTTCATTCCATGGAAGAAGAGGCCCAAAAGGCTTTTCACGAAGCAATGGTATTAGTTGGAGAGATTAAAAATGATATTCAGCTAAGGGTATATCAATTAGAGCGAGAAGAAAAGGAATATAGCTCTTCTTAATGGGATGGTGAAAACATGTTTATCGTAGTTTTGCGTTCTTTGCTTTTTGTCATTGTATTATTTATTACCACAAAACTATTAGGAAAAAAGCATATTTCTCAGTTATCCCTTTTTGAATACATAGCAGGTATTACACTGGGAGATATCGCAGGAGAGGTTATCCTAAACTCCAGTCTTAGTGTTATGCATGGGATACTCGGGATATTCGTCTTTGCAATCATCTCCTATTTAGCAGATGTGATTTCCTTAAAAAGTAAAACATTGCGCAATGTAATAGAAGGCACTGGCACGGTATTGGTGGAAGATGGAAAACTCCTGGAAGGGAATTTGAAGAAAGAGCATTATACGATTGATGATTTTTCTACGCTTTTGCGGCAAAAAGATGTTTTTAGCTTGGCAGAAATTGAATATGCTGTACTTGAGCCAAAGGGAATGCTCAGTGTTTTATTGAAAAAGGAAAATAGACCCATCACTCCCAAAGATCTTAACATGAAAGTGCCAAGTGAAAAGGCGCCTCAAACGATCATAATGGATGGGAATATCGTTTATGATTCTTTAACAAAAGCGGGAAAAACCCCATCTTGGTTGCGTATGGAATTAGAGAAATTAGGTGTAACACAAGATAATGTATTCCTAGGGCAAGTTGATTCTTATGGGGAACTTACCATTGACATTTTTGACGATAAAATCAAGCTGGCAGAAGCACAAGAAAGACCACTATTGCTTGCGACGATAAAAAAAGTACAAGCAGACTTGGAAATGTATTCGCTACAAACAGACAATAAAGAGGCGAAATTAATGTATAGAAAAAATGCGAATAAAATGGAGCAAGTAAAAAATAAAGTGAAAATGTATTTAGGAGATAATATCTAATGAAAAATAGATGAAAGAGAAGGATATATCATCTATTATAGAAGGGAGGATAACGATGACAAAATAATTGTAGGTGAACAGGATGGATAGACAGGCTGAAAAAGCATTAGTAGGAGAAACAGCAGCAATTCAATATGTAAAAGATGGAATGACAGTTGGACTAGGAACAGGATCTACAGCATTTTATGTGATTAAAACGATGGGCGAAATGATTAAGGCAGGGATGAATTTAAAAGGGGTTGCCACGTCAAAAGCTACGGAAAAATTAGCAAGTGAATATGGAATTCAATTAGTTGATATCAATGAAGTGGAAGAATTAGATATTGCCATTGATGGTGCAGATGAAATTGATGCCAATTTCTTTGCTATAAAAGGAGGAGGCGGAGCATTATTACGAGAAAAAATAATTGCGAGTGCTGCCAAAACCTTTATTGTTGTAGCTGATGGGAGCAAGAAAGTCCAAACCTTAGGCCATTTTCCTTTGCCTGTAGAGGTAGTTCCATTTGGGTATAAACAAACAGAGAAAGCTATTCAGAAATTAGGGTGCAAAACAGAGTTGCGGATGAAAGACGAAGAGATTTATCTTACGGATAATGGAAACTATATTATCGATTGTTCTTTTTCTAGTATCCAAAACCCCAAGCAATTACATCAAACACTGAATAATATAGTAGGAGTAGTAGAAAATGGTCTCTTTATTCATATGGTTGATGTATTAATCTCTGTAAATAAGCAGGACGAAATAATTGTTGATATAGCTAAAAATGAATAATGGTGAATATTGAATAATCATATATTAAAGATGAAAATGTATTAAACATTAACTTGCAGTTAGCCCTCGTCTAATAAATGGTTAGGTGGGGGTAACTGCGTGATATCTCGTTGGATTTAACCATGCAGAAAAAATGTCTAATAAAGCTTAGTTTATGAAAGCGTTTCCTTTTCGGCTTTTCAATATACCATGAAAAATACCTCAATGAGAAAGAAGCATTATGTTAGAGAAAATGGCAATCAATAAGGGAGAGATAAAATGTCTTTAAGAGAAGAAGCTTTACATATGCATCAGGTTAAACAAGGGAAATTAGGGATTTATGCAAAGATAGATGTGAAAAATGCCCATGATTTAAGTCTAGCTTATTCTCCAGGAGTTGCCGAACCGTGTAAAGAAATCTTCGAAAATCCTGAATCTGTATATGATTTTACGATGAAAGGGAATATGGTGGGCCTCTTGACAAACGGTAGCTCTGTACTTGGTTTGGGGAATATTGGGGCAGCGGCCTCTCTTCCGGTTATGGAGGGAAAAGCAATTTTATTAAAAAGCTTTGCTGGGGTAGATGCCTTTCCGATTGCTTTAAATACAATAGATAAAGATAAGATAGTGGAAACTGTGAAATTAATGGCTCCTACTTTTGGTGCAATCCACCTAGAAGACATTGCTGCACCTGATTGTTTTCAAATAGAAGAACGATTAAAGCAAGAATTAGATATTCCTGTATTTCATGATGATCAGCATGGAACGGCGATTGTAGCATTAGCTGGTCTTATTAATGCACTGAAGCTTGTAAATAAAGAAATGAAGGATTTAAAAATTGTTATAAATGGGGCTGGTGCTTCGGGGATAGCCATTGCGAAACTTCTCTTTTCTTCTGGTGTAACCAATATGATTTTATGTGACACAAAAGGGACGATTTATGCAGGAAGATCTGTTGGAATGAACCAAGCAAAAGAATCTGTGGCAACCTTTACAAATGGAGAAAATGAAAAAGGGTCTTTGCGTGATGCTATTAAAGGAGCGGACGTATTTATTGGAGTTTCTGTCGCAGGTACCTTAACAAAAGAGATGGTACGAACGATGAATCAGGACGCAATTATTTTTGCGCTGGCAAATCCAGTGCCAGAAATAAGTCCTGCTGAAGCGAAAGAAGCAGGTGCTAGGATAATCGGAACAGGAAGATCTGATTTTCCGAACCAAGTAAATAATGTATTGGCATTCCCAGGTGTTTTTCGTGGTGCTTTAGATGTCCGAGCAACGGCTATTAATGAAGCGATGAAAAAAGCTGCTGCTGAAGCAATTGCAGAATTAATTGCGGAATCAGAGTTGGATGAAGAGTATGTTATTCCAAGTCCTTTTGATGCAAGAGTAGCTCCCGCTGTTGCGGCGGCTGTTGCGAGAACAGCAATGGAAACAAATGTAGCGAGAATTCAGGTCAATCCAGAACAAGTGAGAATGAAAACGATGAATCTGACAAAGCTAAGAGATGAATAAAGGAAATGAGAAAAGCGGCCGTTTGTCAAAATAAGACTGGCCGCTTTTCTCATTAAAGTGTATGTGTTTCGGTTACTTCTTCTGTAGGGAGAATGGAAGCACTCGTGCTTTGTTTATTTGTTTTTACCCTAAAAAGAAGATTTAACAGGATAGCAGCTATACTTCCAGTAATAATTCCATCACTGACAATGATACGTAGTCCAGAAGGAAGTTGATCAAATAAAGTAGGAACAGCAGTTGCTCCTAAGCCGATGGAAATAGAGCATGCTATAATCAATAAGTTAGCTTGATTTGTAAAATCTACTTTACTAAGCATTCTGATTCCAGAAGCTACAACCATCCCAAACATAACAACCGTTGCTCCGCCTAATATAGGTGTTGGGATTATGGTAGCGAATGCTGCAACTTTCGGAATGAGTCCTAGGAAGACTAAAATTCCTCCGGCAGCGACAACAACATTGACGGTTTTCACTTTAGAAAGCTGTACAAGACCAACGTTTTGTGCGAAGGTGTTATACGGAAATGCATTGAATAATCCACCTAAAGTAATGGCCACTCCTTCTGCTCGATATCCTCTTGTCAAATCTTTTTCACTTAAAGGAGTTTCCGTAATCTTGCTTAGTGCAAAGAAAACGCCAGTTGATTCAATGACGATAACCAAACCAACAATTAACATTGTAAGGATCGGACCTATCTCAAAGCTAGGAGTTCCGAAATAAAATAGTTCAGGGAAATGGAACCAACTCGCCTCTTTTACTGGGGAAAGATTCACTTTTCCAAGAAAAGCAGCAACAACAGTACCGACGATAATTCCCATTAGAACAGACAATGATTGCATAAATCCTTTTGTGAAACGATTTAACAAGAGAATAAATAATAATACCCCGAATGAAAGAATCAGATTTTCAATGGAACCAAAATCTTCACTAGTTGCTCCTCCGCCCATATTTTTAATGCCTGATGGAATGAGTGATAAACCGATTATTGTGACCACTGTTCCTATCACGACAGGAGGGAAAAGTTTCGTTATTTTACTGAAAAAAGGAGCGCAAATAATCATGAAAAGTCCTGTTATGATGATGGCTCCATAAATAGCAGTAACTCCGTAATTTGTTCCTATGGAAATCATCGGCGTTACAGCAACAAAGGAGCTACCGAGAACAACGGGTAATCCAATTCCTAAATATTTATTTTTCCAAGCTTGAAGCAAGGTGGCAATTCCGCATGTTAATAAATCAATTGCAACAAGATAAGCGAGTTGTTCGGTTGTTAAATTTAATGCTCTTCCAACTAATAACGGTACGAGGATAGCACCTGCATACATGGCAAGCACATGCTGAAGTCCTAAAGAAAAAATTTTTAAACCCTTTTCTTTGTTTTGAGCCATTCATTACACTCCTTTTTCTTATAATGTTAATAAAGTTAACACTTGTTGTTATGCTAATTAACATCATAATGAGCAAGAAGAAAGAAGTCATTGGTTATATTGTACAAAATATTTAGAAAATATAGATTATATATCTAAGTAGACTCCACTATATTTGAATTTGCTTTTTTCCTTCATTCGTTTTTAATATCGACTTTATCCGGAATGCAAATCGAAGATGAAAGGTTGTTTCTGGATCTTTCAGACTTTTTCCTAAGAGTTCTTCACATTTCTCTAAACGATAGATTACAGTGTTACGATGAACATAAAGGCGTTTTGCCGTTTCAGAAATTTGGCAATGCGTTTCTAAGTATACCGATAAAGTATTTAGTAATATCTGTTCCTCTTCCTGCTGCTGATTGGTTGTAAATGATTGAAAGATATATTCGTAAAATTCCTGAAGATCCTTCGTTGGAATAATTCGTAATATCTCAAAGACATCCTTTGGCCGGTGAATCTGGATAAAGGGGATATTGCCAGATAGCTGTCCAATATGTAAGGCACTAAGTGCTTCTTTATAGGCATTAGGTAAATTTAATAGACGCTGAAAAACATTGCTAATACCAAATGAGATAGACCGTTTAAAGGTATTTCCAATATACTCTTGAATATTTTGCAAATAAGGAAGAATCGAATGGTCTAAATCATAAGATGAATGGGCGACTTCCATAATAATAATACAGTGATCATCTTTAATAAAAAGCTGGGAGTTAAATGGTGCTTTTTTTATTTCCGTTTCCAAATATTCATATATATAATCCACCTCAACTGAATGCTGTGTAAAGGAGATATATTGATCACTGTTATCCATTTTGCCAATAATTGCAATCGAAGCATGTTCACTTTTTAAAGAAAATTCTTTTGCCCGACTTTCAATTTCCTCCGCAAAGGTAAATTTGCCTTCCACAAACTGAGCAAAGAAATCATTTCGTGCCCTTCGTGAATATTGCTTTACTGTATTTTCTCTCATTAGCTCAAAAGATAAAACGTTGGTAGCTTGTTCAATGGTAAGCAGTAAACTCTTGTCTTCAATCGATATTTCTCCAAGCACAACTAAAAATGCTGGCTTCCTCATATGAGTATAAATTGGAAAAATAGTAAAAACTTCTTCTGTATTTCTGCTCGAAAAACAAGAATAGGGCGAGCTTGCTAATAAAAATTCATATCCTTTTGCATGAAGGGAGCTGAAGTAGTTTTCAATCGAATTTCTAGTATGAGAAGAGGTATGCATTTGAAAATGTGCATCAAGTAAAACAATTCGCTTGTTAATCATTTGCGATAGGTCGTCTACAAGCCTTTTTATCCCTTTTCCTTTCAAAATATGCTGTGTGAATTTTCGATGGGTTTCAAAGGCATTGGTTAGCTCTGCTGTTCTCTGACTCAGCATATAATTTAAAGAGCCATTAACAATTTCACCAAGTGATGTTTCTAATGGAATTTCTAAAAGTGGAAAGCCTTTTTCATTTGCAAATTGAATTGCTTCTTGTGGAATCTGTCCTAAAAATCTTTTTGCTTTAATTCCTAGTGCAGTACAATCTTTTTCCTGCATACTTTTTATTAAGGAAAGCAAAACATCAGGCTTATCTTTAAGATGGTAGGCTGTTGTAACTAATAAATCGTTAGGATATAAATATTCAACAATATCTGGCGCATCCATCATCGTAATATTCTTAATTTCTTTATTTAAACCAGTATGACCTGCAATAACTTCCACAGCATTGAAAACAGGTTTTTGTAGTATTTCTGCTAGTTTCATTTTATCTCCTCCTAAAAGAACGCTATATTACAAGTCTTCTCCGCATTTCGGATTTAGTTATTTTATACAAAGTATTTAGATAATTCTAACACTTTATCTAATGTATTGCCAGCGAGTGCTTATTAAAATAATGGTTACATAAATAATAGTGCGTAGTTTTAATGGGCATTTTATGCTAGAAAAAGTTATGGGGAAATAACAAAATGAAGAGCCTTGTTCCTTCATTTTAGGTTGAATTAATTGGAGATCTCCCCTGAATAGGAGCGATTGAAATGAAGACATCTAATGAAATAGATACAAAAGAAGTAGGCAAGTGGATGGAATGGCTGGCTACATTCGGGGCTAACGAAAATGGCGGGGTTACACGACTTCTTTATGATGAAAATTGGCGGTTAGCTCAGCATGCTCTTTTACAAAAAATGAATGAGATTGGTTTAAAAACCTATTTTGATGGAGTAGGCAATCTGTTTGGCAGGCTAGAAGGGTCCCTTGAAAGCGAGAAAACAATTTTGACAGGTTCCCATATTGATACAGTAATAGATGGAGGAAAATATGATGGTGCGTATGGAATCATAGCAAGTCTGCTTGCTTTGGACTATTTAAAGAGACATTATGGAATCCCCAAAAAAACAATAGAAGTTGTATCATTATGCGAGGAAGAAGGGAGTCGATTTCCTTTAGCTTTCTGGGGTTCAGGATCCATAACAGGAAAATATACGAAGGAGGATTGCATAGGTTTATACGATGCGAATAATATGTCCTTTTCGCATGCGATGTCATCCATGGGCTTGCAACCAGATAGAGAAGAAGTAAAAAGAGCAGATATTGATTGTTTCATAGAAATACATATCGAACAAGGTGCAGTATTGGAGAAAGAGCAAGAGTCCATTGGCGTCGTTTCTCATATTGTTGGGCAAAGACGATTTACGGTTAAGGTAACAGGAGAGAGCAACCATGCAGGTACGACTCCCATGTATTATCGAAAGGATAGTATGCATTTGGCTGCTGAATTAATTACTTATGCTATAAACCAAGCTAAGGAATTTGATTCACAGTTAGTAGCAACGGTCGGGAAAATAGTAGCCGCGCCTAATGTTCCGAATGTAATTGCAAAAGAAGTTACGTTTTCGTTAGATGTCAGGCATCATCAAGAAGAAGTACTAGATTATTTTTGCAAGAAAATTTTTGCTTATTTTAAGCAGAAAAGTATAGAGGCGAGCATGAATGTTGAATGGGAACAATGGATGAACGTTAAGGCTGTTGCGATGGATGCAGAATTAACAGAGCTAGCTCATACCATTGTACAAGAAATGAATATTCCAAACCGAAAAATGATCAGTGGGGCAGGGCATGATGCGCAAGTATTTGGAACATACTGTCCGTCTGCTTTACTATTTGTGCCAAGTGTTTCTGGCGTCAGCCATTCTCCCAAAGAACACACGAATCTAGAAGATTTAAAAAGAGGGATTAGTGTTCTCATCCAATTATTGCACCGTTTAGCTTATTAAGGAATGTACATATTTTTATAGAAAGAAAAGAATTATGCGTTGTAGTAAAGAAAATAGATAAAAGGAAAGGACGTATCCAATGACTTTTTCAGAATTAAACACACCTATAAGAACAATTATGACACCAGGTCCAGTTGAAGTGGATCCACGCGTGTTAAGAGCACTAAGCACTCCTATTTTAGGTCAATTTGATCCTGCGTTTACGTCCATCATGAATGACGTAATGGCAATGATCCAACAAGTTTTCCAAACAAAAAATAAGTGGGCATATCCGATAGATGGAACCTCGAGATCTGGACTTGAAGCTGTCTTGGCCAGTATTATCGAGCCGGGAGATAAAGTACTAATACCGATTTACGGAAGATTTGGCCATTTGTTAACAGAAATTGCTGAAAGATATGGGGCAGATATTCATTTACTTCAATGTGAATGGGGCGAAGTTTTTGACCCGGAAGATATCATTGCAGAAATGAAACGAGTGAATCCAAAAATGGTGGCACTTGTTCATGGTGAAACATCAACTGGGTGTATGCAGCCATTAGAAGAGATTGGTAGGGCATGCCGTGAACAAGATATCCTATTTATCGTCGACGCTGTGGCAACGATTGGCGGTGTAAATGTGCAAACAGATAATTGGCATATAGATGCAGTGATTGGTGGGAATCAAAAATGTTTATCGGTGCCATCAGGAAATGCTCCTATTACATATAATGATCGAGTGGAAAAAGTATTGATTGCGCGGAAAAAGGTAGAAAGAGGGATAGCGACAGACAGTGAGTTAGCAGAGAAAAAAGCCCATGCTCCGATCCGCTCCAATTATTTAGACTTAGCACAATTACAGGATTATTGGAGTCCAAGAAGATTAAATCATCATACAGAAGCAACTTCTATGTTATACGCATTACATGAGGGACTAAGAATTGTTTTAGAGGAAGGACTGGAAAATAGATTTGCTCGTCATCAATACCATGAACAAGCATTAATGGAAGGGATTAAAGGAATGGAGCTAGAGCTATTTAGTGATAGCAAGTGTAAATTACCAACTGTTACTTGCATCAAAGTGCCAGAAGGTATAGATGCAGAATCTGTCCGAAGTATGATGCTTCAACAATTTGGTGTAGAAATTGCAAGCTCTTTTGGTCCTTTGCATGGGAAAATATGGAGAATAGGCACGATGGGCTATAGTTGCCGAAAAGAAAATGTCCTATTCGTACTTGCCAGCCTAGAAGCCTGCTTGATTAGACATGGAGTAAAACTTCCTGCTGGTCAAGCACTTCAAACGACATTGGATTTTTATTCAAGGGGTTAGGATAGTAAGTAACAGAGAAACGTTCTCTGTGCTCGAAAGCAAGCTAAAGAGCAAGAAAAGGTAACAGAGGAGCGTTCTCTAAGCCCGAAAGCAAGAGAAAGAGCAAGAAAAGGTAACAGAGGAGCGTTCTCTAAGCCCGAAAGCAAGAGAAAGAGCAAGAAAAGGTAACAGAGGAGCGTTCTCTAAGCCCAAAAGTAAGAGAAAGAGCAAGAAAAGGTAACAGAGGAGCGTTCTCTGAGCCCGAAAGCAAGAGAAAGAGCAGGAAAAGGTAACAGAGGAGCGTTCTCTGAGCCCAAAAGCAAGAGAAAGAGCAGGAAAAGGTAACAGAGGAGCGTTCTCTGAGCCCAAAAGTAAGAGAAAGAGCAGGAAAAGGTAACAGAGGAGCGTTCTCTGAGCCCAAAAGCAAGAGAAAGAGCAGGAAAAGGTAACAGAGGAGCGTTCTCTGAGCCCAAAAGTAAGAGAAAGAGCAAGAAAAGGTAACAGAGGAGCGTTCTCTGAGCCCAAAAGCAAGAGAAAGAGCAAGAAAAGGTAACAGAGGAGCGTTCTCTGAGCCCAAAAGCAAGAGAAAGAGCAGGAAAAGGTAACAGAGGAGCGTTCTCTAAGCCCGAAAGCAAGAGAAAGAGCAAGAAAAGGTAACAGAGGAGCGTTCTCTGTGCTCGAAAGCAAGAGAAAGAGCAGGAAAAGGTAACAGAGGAGCTTTCTCTGAGCCCGAAAGCAAGAGAAAGAGCAGGAAAAGGTAACAGAGGAGCTTTCTCTGAGCCCGAAAGCAAGAGAAAGAGCAAGAAAAGGTAACAGAGAAACGTTCTCTGTGCCCGAAAGCAAGAAAAAGAGCAGGAAAAGGTAACAGAAAACTAGCCTTCAGCACTCACCTCCCTTACAAAAAGCAAGAAAAAGGAACAAACTATAATCTATCTATTAGAAAAAGAATAAAAAAATCCATATTGACAATAATGAATCTATCCGATATGATTTTTCACAAAGAAATGAATAAAGAAACTATAAAAAGGAATAGTATACAGCCATGTCTATTAGAAGAGAGGGTCTAATTGCTGAAAGGACCTATAGGCTACCTGTGGAACCTGCCTTTTTCGTTCTGTATCGAATAGACATTGTTTAGAAAGATTCAGCGGTTCAATACCGTTACCATGGATGAGTGTAAAGCTTTGCTTTGAATTAGGGTGGTACCGCCATTATTATGGTCCCTAATGAGAGGCAAAGCTTTTTTAATGGTCTTTTTCAAAAAGATGGACCTTTAAAAGTAAAAGTTATAGAGAAATAATATCGATAAAAAACAATAAAATAGGAGGCTTCTAAAATGGCAAAGGATTTTGTAAAAAGCATTACTAGTATGGAAGAAGATTTTGCTCAATGGTATACAGATGTTGTCACAAAAGCAGAACTAATCGATTATTCAAGTGTAAGAGGGTCTATGATTATTCGCCCATATGGAACAGCAATATGGGAAAATATTAAAGAGGCATTAGACAAACGCATTAAAGAAACAGGACATGAAAATGTTTATATGCCACTCTTTATACCAGAAAGTCTATTGCAAAAGGAAAAGGATCATATCGAGGGATTTGCTCCAGAAGTAGCATGGGTGACCCATGGAGGAGAGGAAGAATTAGCAGAAAGACTTTGTGTGCGTCCAACCTCTGAAGTTCTTTTTGCAGAGCATTATAAAAATATTATCCATTCCTACCGCGATCTTCCAAAGCTATATAATCAGTGGGCAAATGTAGTACGTTGGGAAAAGACCACTCGCCCATTTTTGCGTACATTAGAATTTTTATGGCAAGAAGGGCATACATGCCATGAAACAGAAGAAGATGCAGATAGAGAAACTACTCAAATGCTTGAAGTTTATGCGGAAGTTTGTGAGAAATACTTAGCGCTACCTGTTATTAAAGGGAGAAAAACAGAAAAAGAAAAGTTTGCTGGTGCTAAGTATACGTATACGATTGAAAGTTTGATGCATGATGGAAAAGCATTGCAATCAGGAACGTCTCATAATCTTGGTGATGGCTTTGCAAAATCATTTGGAATTCAGTTCTCTGATAGGGACGGAAATCTCCAGCATGTTCACCAAACATCATGGGGCTTTACTACTCGAATTATTGGTGCCATGATTATGGTTCATGGGGATGACCGTGGCTTAGTAGTGCCGCCAATGATTGCGCCAACTCAAGTAATGATCGTACCAATTGCCCAGCATAAAGAAGGGGTTTTGGATTTTGCCTATGATTTGCAAAAGAAATTAAACCGTTCCATTCGAGTGGGCATTGATGGAAGTGATAAAAAGCCAGGCTGGAAATTTAATGAGTATGAAATGAAGGGGATTCCTTTGCGTTTAGAAGTAGGACCAAAGGATATAGAAAAAAATCAAGTTGTGCTCGTTCGCAGAGATACTGGAGAAAAGCAATTTGTATCAATGGATGGACTAGAAGATACAATTGCCCAATTGTTAAAGGATATCCAAGATAATTTACTACAGAAAGCTATCAATCATAGAGAAGAAAATACTCATATTGCTTTAAGCTTCGATGAATTTAAACAATGGATATCAAAAGAAAAGCCAGGATTCATCAAAGCAATGTGGTGTGAAGATCAAGCATGTGAAGATAAAATCAAGGAAGAAACAAGTGCAACTTCTAGATGCATGCCTTTTGAACAGGAGGCAATTGCAGATACTTGTGTATGCTGTGGCAAGAAAGCAAGTAAATTAGTATATTGGGCTAAGGCGTATTAAAACTTTAGCTGTATTATCTAGCTGAAATAAACGAAGGAATAAAAATGGTGGTGACCTCCGAAATGTTTTTACTCTAATTTTTGGAGGGCGGTACCAATATTCCTTCGTTTTTATTTGTCTTCGTCTGGCTCAATATGCACATGTACCTCGAGTGCATGAAACTCATCAATTAAAGCATTCTCAACAGCGGAAGAAATATCATGGGCATGAGTAACATCTAACTGCTGGTTAACTGTAATGACAACATCAACAACTGGACTGTTTCCATAGTTTCTTGCTTTTATCTCTTTTACAGCTTTTACACCTTCTGTACGCAAAATAGTTTTTTTGTATTGATCAATTAATAAAACATCAAATCCATCTGTTAAATAGTGAGTTGTTTCTCGGAAGATACCCCAGGCTGTTTTACAAATTAATAGCCCAACAATACAGGCAGCAAGGGGATCTAAAAAGGTTAATTTTAGTTGAGCGCCAAAAATCCCAACTGCTGTCCCAATGCTAACCATTGAGTCGGAGAAGTTATCCTTTGCAGCCGCTTTAACTGCTTGGCTATTAATTTTATTACCTAAACGTAAATTAATGCGATAAACACCAAACATTACAGCACCACAAGCGATGGCCGTATATGCCGCTACTAAATCAGGTGCTTGCCTTGTCTGGCTAAAGAAGGAAGAAACGGCTTGGAATAATACTTGCAATCCGACACTCATCATAATAAAGGAAGCAATTAAAGAAGCAACAGTTTCTGCTTTCCAATGACCGTATGGATGATCTTTATCCGCTGGTTTTTGCGAAAGACGCAACCCGATTAGTACAGCAACAGATGCAATAATATCTGTGAAATTATTCCAACCATCAGCTTTTAGGGCTTGGGAACCTGTGCTATTTCCAATAAATAATTTAACAGAAGCTAGTACAATATATGTAAAAATGCTCAATATCGCAGCACGTTCTCCAAGCTTTAAGTCTGCATATTTTTTGTCCATTACAAATGCCCCCTTAACTAACCCACTTATCATATCAATTCCTTATAGGGTGGGTCTAGAGCAACGTTTTTATACATATCAACAAAAGTGTTAGAGAGATAAAATAGTTAGCTAGAGGAAAACTTCATCCATTTAATATTACTTAGCATGTGGAAAAAAATCTCACTGACTTTAATAAACTAGAAGAGATAAAAAATCTCCAAGACTTATCTTAAGACAAACCTTGGAGGCGTATAATCACTTATTCGTTTCCTTTTACATGTACTTTCTTGCTTGGCCAAAAGACTGTATTTCCTAATAGAGAAGTAATTGCAGGAACTAAAAAAGGTCTCACGATAAAGGTGTCTAGTACAACCCCAATAGCGGTTATCGTTCCAAAATGGACAAGCACTTCCATAGGTAAAGTAGTCAACACCATAAAGGTAGCTGCTAAAATGACTCCTGCAGAAGTAATAACCCCACCTGATTCTGCAACTCCCTCTTTTATTGCTAGTAGGAGAGGCATTTTTTTTCGTTTTTTCCAAATGCTTGATATCATGAAAATATTGTAGTCTTCTCCTAAAGCAACGATAAAGACAAAGGAGTACAAGGGGATTAAGCCTTGAATTGCTTCTACTCCAAATCCATAATGAAGAATGACCCACCCTAAGCCTAGGGCACTAAAGTAAGAAAGTAGTACAGAAGCTATTAAATAGAATGTTGCTATAATGGATCTAAGATAAACAAGTAACAAGATAGCAATCATGATTAAGATAATTGGAATAATTAATTTTACATCTTGATTTGTCAATTCTCTTGTATCATATTGTTCCGCAGTTACTCCTGCAATCCATATCTTCTCATTCGGTTCCTTTATGCCATTTTCAGCAAGCTTCTCTTCTAATGTATCACGAATAATAGGGAGTTCATTCATCGCTTGATTTGAATAAGGATTTGTTTCTAATTCAATCGAATATTTTACTAAATTAGGATTGCTTCTACCCGATTCTTCCTCCGAAACCGTTGCAATGAAAGCTAATTTATTTAATTCTTCTTCAATATTTAATGTTGCTCCTTCTGTATCAATAATGACAGAAACCGGTGCGAGTTCCCCTGCATTAAAATGTTCTTCTATTAAGATATATCCTTCTTTTGATGGCATGTCATCTGGAAATGAGGACAATAAATCATAGGTATATACTGTTTTAAGGGAAAATACAGCAAAAATACCAAGAAATAATGTCGTTAGTATAGTCACTTTCCATGGATGCTGTGTTACTATATTTCCGATTGTTTTCCCCAATGTATTTCTTTTTTTAGTCGTCTTTTTTATCCTACCATTTATAATTTGTCCTTCTAATTTCGGAATAAATGGATAAAAAGATAATCTACCAATAATGGCTAGAATGGATGGGACAAGACTAAGACTGGCTATCATCATAATAAATATAGCTAAGCTAAACGGGATTGCAAATCGTTGCACGGCACCATATTGGGCAAATAATAGGACAAGAAGAGAAAATACTACTGTTAATCCACTCATTGCCACAGCACCACCAGATCGATGCAATGCTCTTTCCATCGCCATTTCTTTAATTGATTCTTTGGTTAAATACGTTCGATACCTACTAATAATAAATAAACAATAATCTGTACCTGCTCCAAATAGTAATACAGTCATAATGGCAATGCTTTGTGAATCGAATTCAATCCACTCATGTTCTCCCATGAAACCAAGCAAAGGACTGATAACTCCATAAGCAATACCTACTCCAATTAAAGGAATTAACGCTAAAATAGGAGAACGGTAAATGACAAGTAAACAGATTAGCACAATAATAACTGTGCCAATGAGTAACGATAAGTCCCCTTGGCTAAATAGCTCTGTTGCATCTATGGAGATACCAACGGGGCCAGTAGTCCTTGCATGTAATATCGTTTCATCCTTTCGTGCAGTGTTAAACGGATTTTTTTCAAAGATTCCATTTGCAACAGCTTCTAGCTTTTGAATACTAGCTTTTAATTCACTAGTAGCTAAATTATTTGAAAATAAAATAGGGAGAACTAGAGTTGTTCCATCTTCTGAAATTTGTTGTTTGACTCCCTCAATAGGTAGTTGATGATAAGGAATAATTGCTTCTTGATGAGCAAGTGGCGCATTTGTTAATTGGTTCGTAAGTTCTTGGATTTGTTCAACATCCTTATCTGTTAAGCCAGTTGAGCGAAACCATGTAATTAACGCAGGAGTTCCTTGGTCATTAGAAAACTCATCCTTCATTTTTTCATCTGCCAGCTGTGATAAAGCATTAGTTGGAATATTGCTAGCTAAGTCGTTTTTTTGTGAACTAGCTTGAGGGAAAAGTGTACTTAATATCCCAACAAGGAGAATCCAGGCAAGTAATATTATCCATTTCCCTTTTTTACTAGTGACAGCGGTAAAATAGCGATGAATATACCGTTTCATTTTGTTCACTCCTTAAAATACACATAACTTATCACTTGATAAGTTATGTGTAAAGAAAGAAACTTATCAAGTGATAAGGTGAGTATATATTTATTTTTATAAGAAAGGAAGTGTTTTTTGAAAAATCATTACTTATCTACTATTCCAAATATAAATAGATGAACGACTAATTTTGCTTTACGCCGGATTTCCTTTGTTTGTTCTTCATTAGAAAGTTCTTTCATATGAGAAGGACGCATGGCAGTTTGAATATATTGAAGAAAGGTGAATGCTATTTCTTCGCTATTACTTTCTATTTTTTGAAAAGAAATATTATTATCTTTTTCAGCCATATCAAACAAATGTTTAATCGGTTTTAAAAATCCCTCTTGCCAGCGAATTCTTAGTTGGGTTTGTATATCATTTGGCATCTCATGTTGTAAGTCATGGAACATTTGCATGAGATCTTCTTGATAATGTTCTAAAAAGTAAAGAGCAATTTGGTAAAGACATTCTTGAAGAATCTGATATTCCTTCGTAATTTTTAATAAAGCATTTTCAGTCTGTTGAATAGATGTCATAATGACTTCTTTATAAATATCTTGTTTATTCTTAAAGTGATGGTATAAAGCAGGCTGTGTAATTCCACAACGCTCTGCAATCATCCTTGTGCTGACCTTACGAAATCCCAATTCCATAAACAACTGATAGGAGACACGGATTATAAATTGATAGGTATCATGATCCGTATTAGTTCTTTCCCATTTTTTATTCATATTGCAAACCCTTTCATTGTTGTTTTTATCACATTTTATATTATAGGAAAAGTAAGGAGATATTACAAATATGTATAAAATGTGAATGAGTTTGTGAAATGTTGAACATTTTTTAAGAATAGGCTTGAAGGTTTTAGCAAGTCATTATATGATAAGCATGTAAAGAATAACAACGAGAAATTCCAAAAGATATAATATGTTTGTAGGAAGCTAGTGGGCAAACAAACTACTAAATTAGTAGTTTTTCTTTAAAGAATTATTTGTGAATATATTCACAAATTAACTGCTTTTTTAAAGTAGTTTTTTCTTTAAAGTAACTTGTGAATATTTTCACAATATTATCATTCTCGATTTGGAGGGATTTAGTGATGTCAGTTGTTGAAAAAGAAGTAAAAGCGAAAAATGAGCAAGTTGATGTGCAAACCGTTATTAATGAGATGGCAGCAAAAGGGAAAAAGGCACTAGAAGAATTTATGTCTTTAGATCAAGAACAAGTAGATACAATTGTAAAGGCTATGGCCCTAGCTGGTTTAGATAAGCATATGTATTTAGCTAAATTAGCGGTTGAAGAAACGGGAAGAGGCATTTATGAGGACAAAATTACAAAGAATATATTCTCTACCGAATATATCTACCATAATATTAAATATGATCGTACAGTTGGGGTGATAAGCGAAGACCAACAAACAGGAATTGTGGAAATCGCTGACCCGGTAGGCGTAGTTGCTGGGGTAACACCTGTTACAAATCCAACATCTACAACCATGTTTAAAGCTATTATTGCGATAAAAACACGTAATCCAATTATATTTGCTTTCCATCCATCTGCACAGAAATGTAGCAGTGAGGCAGCTAGAATTCTAAGAGATGCAGCAGTTAAAGCGGGGGCACCAGAAAACTGTATTCAATGGGTAGAAAAACCTTCTATTGAAACAACTAAAGCGTTAATGAATCATAATGATATTGCATTAATTCTTGCAACTGGTGGACCAGGAATGGTTAAATCCGCATATAGTTGTGGCAAACCTGCACTTGGCGTTGGCGCTGGTAACGTACCTTGTTATATCGAAAAAACAGCGAAAGTTAAAAGAGCAGTGAATGATCTGATTCTTTCAAAAACATTTGATAATGGAATGATTTGTGCATCTGAACAAGCAGTAATCATTGACAAAGAAATCTACGATGAAGTAAAGAATCTATTGATTCGAAATAGCTGCTACTTCTTAAATAAAGAAGAGTTGGCAAAAGTAGAAAAACTAGTAATTAATGAAAACACATGTGCTGTAAATCCAGATATAGTTGGTAAATCTGCTCATTATATCGCTGGATTAGCAGGAGTAAAAGTACCAGAAGATACAAAAATTCTTCTTGCTGAATTAGAAGGTGTAGGACCTGATTATCCTCTATCTAGAGAAAAATTGAGCCCTGTGCTTGCATGCTATAAAGTGGAATCAACAGAAGATGGAATTAAACGTGCAGAAGAAATGTTAGAGTTTGGCGGATTAGGACATTCAGCAGTCATTCACTCTGAAGATCCGAAAGTAATAGAAAGATTTGCCCTAAGAATGAAAGCATGCCGTATTATCAACAATGCCCCATCTTCTCAAGGTGCAATCGGTGACATTTATAATGCATTCATGCCTTCTTTAACACTTGGCTGTGGATCTTATGGTAAAAACTCTGTATCTACTAACGTAACAGACATTCATTTATTAAATGTTAAAAAATTGGCAAAAAGGAATGTAAATATGCAATGGTTTAAAGTACCTTCAAAAATTTATTTTGAGAAAAATTCTGTACAGTATTTACAAAAAATGCAGGATATCTCTAGAGTATTTATCGTAACAGATCCATACATGGTTAAATTTGGATATGTGGATAAATTACTTTATAACTTAAGAAAACGTTCAAATCTAGTGCAAGTAGAAGTGTTCTCTGATGTTGAGCCAGATCCATCTATTGAAACAGTTGTTAGAGGAACAGAGATGATGGCTAAATTCCAACCAGACTGCATTATCGCACTTGGTGGTGGATCTCCAATGGATGCAGCAAAAGGTATGTGGTTATTCTATGAGCATCCAGATGAAGAGTTCTTCGGATTAAAGCAAAAATTCTTAGATATCCGTAAAAGGGTTTATAAATATCCATCATTAGGTGGTAAAGCTAAATTTGTTGCTATTCCAACTACTTCTGGTACAGGATCCGAAGTAACATCTTTTGCGGTAATTACAGATAAAGAACAAAACATTAAATATCCTTTAGCTGATTATGAATTAACACCAGATGTAGCTATCATCGATCCACAATTTGTTATGACAGTACCGCCTGCTGTAACGGCAGATACAGGAATGGACGTATTAACACATGCTGTGGAAGCATATGTATCTAATATGGCAAATGACTATACAGATGCATTAGCGGTGAAAGCAGTTCAATTAATCTTTGAATATTTACCAAGAGCATATAGAAATGGAAATGACGAAGAGGCACGCGAAAAAGTGCATAATGCATCTACAATAGCTGGTATGGCATTCGCAAATGCATTCTTAGGAATTAATCATAGCTTGGCACATAAATTAGGTGCCGAATTCCATATCGCACATGGTCGTTCAAATGCCATCTTATTGCCACATGTTATTCGCTATAATGCAGAGAAACCGAAAAAATTCATGGCATTCCCTAAATACGAATACTTTAAAGCAGATGAGCGCTATGCAGAGCTTGCAAGAATTCTAGGATTGCCAGCTAATACTGTGGAACAAGGAGTAGACAGCTTTGTCAAAGCAGTAATCAGACTTGGAAAAGAATTAAATATCCCAATGAGTATTGCAGCACAAGGTGTAGATCCAAAAGAATTCGAAGCAAAAGTAGATTATTTAGCAGATCGTGCTTTTGAAGATCAATGTACAACAGCTAACCCTAAATTACCATTAGTAACGGAATTAGCAGACATTTACAGAAAAGCTTTTAAAGGGGTTTAAAATCAAGTCAAAGAGCAAACAATTTGAGGCTGGGACATAAGTATTCCAGCTTAAAATAAACCTGAATGATTATACGAAGGTGCCAATGAAAGGTTCGTATAATCATTTGGGCTTTTTTATTCGTTTTAAAAAGGATGTTCCATGAAGTTTGTTGCTATTATCCGCAGCCTGAATACACTTCGCTTTCCGTGGGGCTCGCGCTGAGACGCGGTCTGCTTCCGCCTGCAGGGTCTCAGACTGTCTCGCTAATCCCCGTGGCGTCTACGTGTATTCAGGCTGCTCCGTTCTTCCAACTAATTTATTTTTTCTTTGGAAAACAATATTTTTTAGGAAATAGCCTTTAAAAACGAAGTGGAATGGAGCGGAGGACGGTCAACTCCTGCGGGAAGTAGAGGAAAGGCTGAGACCCCGCAGGCGCGCCGAGGAGGCTCAGCTTCCTCCCCGCGGAAAGGGAGTGTCCGTAGCGCAATGGAACGAATTGGTTTTTACACTTGAATATATTTAAAACCATAAATAACTAATATGAAAAAGTAGCTTTATTTAAGAGCTAAATTAGAGATTGTTCGTCTTTAAAGATTAGTTATATAGATTTGTCCCAGCCTCTTATATTCAATTGGCTAAGCCTGTAATTTTCAAAGATGTCTTACGTAAATCAATATAGGAGTCCTCTTGACGAACAAGCGGGAGATGTGGTTCATTTTGATGGATAAAGATAATTTCTGCTGTTTCGTTATTGGATAAAGTAACCTTTTTAAAGAGTTGCTTTCTCATAATAAAATTTGTAAATGGAATGACAATGGCAGGATTTAATGCATTTCCATATGATTCATTCACTAATTCATTGATCGCTTCAAAGTAGGTTTTCTTTTCTTTATGGGTGTGTGAGGAACACATGCTATTAAACATGTCTGCAACCGAAACAATTTGAACTAAGAATGGAATATCCTTTTCTGTTCGATGAGATGGATAGCCTTTTCCATTTATTTTTTCATGATGCAATAGAGCAGTTCTCGATATTAATATATCTAATTGAGAAATCTGAAATAAAATACTTTTTCCATAGATTGTATGTTTTTGAATTTCCTTATATTCTTTTTGCGTTAAGCGATCTTGCGCTTGTAAAATGGATGGATCAACTTTTAGCATGCCGATATCATGGAATAGTCCCATTTGGCTTAGGAGGTAACATTCCTTCCTAGCTAATCCTAAAACCTTGCCTATGATTGCTGAAATAATTCCAACATTAATACTATGCTGATAAATATAATTCTCAGGTTCTACTTCCTTATGGATAATATCTAAAATTGCTAATTCTTGAAGGGAAAAATCAATTGCTTTTTCATAGGTATGAAGAAGTCTATCCACATTATCATTTTGCTGTTCGATAATGGAATGGAAGGTTTCTTTCACTTCATCTATTAAAGTAGAAAATTCTTTATTTTCGGAGGAAAGAGAGGCTTCTTCAGTCGGATTAATCACATCAAATGGATTTACCTGATGTTTTGTGAGTAATTCCACATGTTTTTTCGTAAGAGTGGAGCCTTTTTTGAGTAGAAATAAACCTTCAATGGAGTTAGAATAAACATCTTCTTTTATTCGATATCCGGTAATATCAGCAGTTACTTTTTCCATGTCTTTTGTCTCCTTTAATTCATGCTATTTTGCTACGTCACATCCCCTTATTAGTAAATATTACCTTACCTCTAGCAAGGATAAAACAGACTTTATGACCAGTTGGAATAATCCTAAATACCTATTTTAGTAGAAATTACTAGGGACTAAGGTCTTCAGCAATGTTTTCCTATTATAATAACTATATATTTAACCGAAAAGAATAGAATAAATTGGGCATTTTTAGTAGATTCAAAGAGAGGGGAATACACAAATGGATAGAAATCAGCTGAAAGAAAACAATACATTTTATGTACATAATAAGAAAGAATATCAAAAACATTTAGATTTTATCCATAATGAATTGATAAAGTTTCCTACCATAAATATACCTAATCACCATAAAGTAATTAAAAATCAGGATTTGGAAGATTGGATAGTAGAAAAACTAAGTCCAAAAGACATTGCAGAAATTATCTTTTTATTAGAAAACGCCAAAAAAAGAGCATCCTCTCTGGAATCAATTTTTCAAGTAATTGCAACAAGTTTATTACAAAATTCATAAAGAAATTATCTATTCTCGTCTTACTATCACAAGGCTTCTCACTTGTTTCACTATGGTGACAACTATATAATAATAGATATTTATTTTAAATGCCTTTAATTGATTCCAAAAACAAGTAGGGAATTGACTAAAAAAGTTGTGGATACTTCCATTACTCTAAATGGGAAAACGATTGTATAGATGAGTGAGGAAGGTTTGTTTCTTGTATTAGGAGGAGAAAATAGTTGGAACAATGTATGAAAAGCCTATATACCTATTTATATGATCATCTTGTAGACATGCGTGAGGAATGGCTGAGCACAATAGAGAATAGTTCATCTAATTATTATTCAATCAATAAATCCTCAGACAGTATGGAAGAACTAGTTACAGCACACCAAATACTCTTAGAAAATGTAATTAAGGTATTTATTGAGGAAGAGGAAGTATATTCAGCCAATATTTCTAAATGGGCTGTTAAAGTTGCGGAAAAGCGGGCAAAAGATTTGGTTCCTATTTTGGAATCGATTGAACAGCTTAACACAGTTAAAGAAATTCTTTTATCATATGTTGAAAAATTTTCTGCAGAAACTACTGATCAATTAACGATAACGACACTGTTTGAATGGATACGATTAGTACAATATGCATTTGATCTATTTGTAAATATCTTTATTGGCTCTTATGATGAATACAAATTTCAGCAATTGACAGCACAGCAAGAAACCATTTATGAATTAAGCAGTCCAGTGATTCCCATAACAAAGGGGATTGGGGTGCTTCCATTAATTGGAGATATTGATACAAAGAGGGCACAATTAATCATGGAAAATACTTTGAAGGAATGCAATGAAAAACGCTTTAATCATTTATTCATTGATTTATCAGGAGTACCTCTTATTGATACAATGGTTGCACATCAAATTTTTCATGTTATACATGCACTGCGTTTAATTGGTGTAAAAGGGTATCTTTCTGGATTAAGGCCAGAGGTGGCGCAAACAGCCATACAATTAGGTGTAGACTTTAGCCAAATTCCGATATTTAATAATTTAGCAAGTGCTCTTGAAAGATTTGGGTTAATGGTTAATGAAACGAAATTTGTTTAAATAGAGGTGTATGTAGATGGGGAAATATCTAGCTGCACTATTTTTTCCATGCTTATTAGTAATACTTTTTTCAAAAGCTACCTATTATCCAATTATTGGATTAATTTTAACTGTCGCCTTAATTGCTGCTTCTGTGTATAAAGGATATACTGATACATTTCTATTAATTGTTGTGGATGCATTTTCTATGACGATTGGATATATGATTAGCAGAAGATGGAAAGAGAAAGTAGCGAATAAATAATGTTTAGGCTACATTTCAAAAAGTATTAAAAAAGAATAGAAAAGAAGAATGACTAAACGATTTTACGTCGATAAAGATGATAGGTATTTTCGTATAGTCATTTTTTTTTTGAAATTTAGTATCCATAGAAAAATTGCTGATGAAATAAATAGAATGTTTGTTCTCTTTTTTGTGGTTTGAAATAGGTGGTTTGTGGTAGAATGGTGATATGTTGATTACATAAGTAGGAAATTATAAAAAAAGACTTTAATACGAACGTCGAATTTTGAAATTTTGTTTATTTTAAAAGCCTCCTGGTACCCGCATAAATCCTATAACGGTGAGACCCCGCATTCCCTTACTTTCCTCTGGGAGAATGTAAGTATATGGAGTGAAATGGAATGAACAAGTTTTTTGTGTTTAACTCTATAAAACAACAAAGGTTATGAAAATAGCTTGTAATAGATATGCCTAAACATAAAGGACCAACGGACGTATGAATAAAAAGAAGTGCATATAGATCGGAGGATGGTTTAGTGAATCATGATTTTGAATTAGTTTCAAAGTATACGCCTCAAGGAGATCAGCCGGGAGCAATAAAAAAACTAGTATCAGGAATTAAAGAAGGCGAAAAAATTCAGACATTGCTAGGGGCGACTGGGACTGGTAAAACCTTTACAATTAGCAATGTTATTAAAGAAGTAAAGAAGCCAACGTTAATCATTGCTCACAATAAAACACTAGCTGGCCAATTATATAGTGAATTTAAAGAGTTTTTCCCAAATAATGCAGTAGAGTATTTTGTCAGCTATTATGATTACTATCAACCAGAAGCATATGTCCCGCAAACGGATACGTTTATCGAAAAGGATGCCAGCATCAATGATGAAATTGATAAGCTTCGCCATTCTGCAACATCTTCCTTGTTTGAAAGAGATGACGTTATTATTATTGCCAGTGTTTCTTGTATTTACGGTTTAGGTTCTCCAGAGGAATATCGAGAAATGGTTGTTTCCTTAAGGACTGGTATGGAATTAGAAAGAAATCAACTGCTTCGTAAACTAGTTGATATCCAATATGATCGAAATGATATCGATTTTAAACGGGGGACTTTCCGTGTTCGTGGAGATGTTGTTGAAATTTTCCCCGCTTCTCGTGATGAACATTGTATTAGAGTAGAATTTTTTGGAGATGAAATTGATCGGATTCGTGAAGTAGATGCATTAACTGGCGAAATATTAGGAGAACGGAATCATATTGCCATCTTTCCTGCTTCTCACTTCGTAACAAGAGAAGAGAAAATGAAAGTGGCGATTGAGAACATTGAAAAGGAATTAGAAGAACAATTAGAAAAACTAAGGGAAAATAATAAATTATTAGAGGCACAACGTTTGGAACAGCGCTCTCGCTATGATCTTGAGATGATGAGAGAGATGGGGTTCTGTTCGGGAATAGAAAACTATTCAAGACATTTAACATTAAGACCTCCTGGCTCAACACCTTACACTTTATTGGATTATTTTCCAAAAGATTTTCTTCTTGTCATTGACGAATCCCATGTTACACTTCCGCAAATTAGAGGAATGTATAATGGGGACCAGGCAAGGAAAAGTGTGCTAGTAGAGCATGGCTTTCGCTTGCCATCTGCACTTGATAATCGCCCGTTAACCTTTGGAGAATTTGAACAGCATATAAATCAAATGATCTGTGTTTCTGCAACGCCTGGTCCGTATGAAATGGAGCATACGCCGGTAATGATCGAACAAATCATTCGGCCAACTGGATTACTTGATCCAACTATTGACGTTCGTCCAATTGAAGGACAGATTGATGATCTAATTGCTGAGATTCATGAAAGAATTAAGCGGAATGAGCGGGTGCTGGTAACGACGCTTACGAAAAAAATGTCAGAGGATTTAACGGATTATCTGAAAGAAATCGGCATTAAAGTACAATATTTACATTCTGAGGTGAAAACGTTAGAACGGATTGAAATCATTCGAGAATTACGTCTCGGCAAATATGATGTTCTCGTAGGGATTAACTTATTACGGGAAGGATTGGATATTCCAGAAGTATCATTAGTCACTATTTTAGATGCTGATAAGGAAGGGTTCCTTCGTTCGGAACGATCTTTAATTCAAACAATCGGACGTGCAGCAAGAAATTCGAATGGGCATGTTATTATGTATGCAGATAAGATGACGCATTCAATGGAAGTAGCAATAAGTGAAACGAAAAGACGGAGAGAAATCCAAGAGAAATATAACGAAGAACATGGTATTACTCCGCAAACGATTCAAAAAGGTATTCGAGATTCCATTCGTGCTACGCAAGCAGCAGAAGAACCAGAAGAATATGCAACTTCTGTTAAACTTGATAAATTGACGAAAAAGGAAAAAGAGGCAATGATTGCCCAAATGGAGAACGAAATGAAGGAAGCAGCAAAAGCTCTGAATTTCGAAAGAGCTGCAGAGCTTCGCGATTTATTGCTTGAATTAAAGGCGGAGGGGTGAGCAAAAAATGGCAATGGATAAACTTATTGTAAAAGGTGCAAGAGCAAATAATTTAAAAAATATTGATATAACTATTCCAAGAGATCAATTAGTAGTCATAACTGGTTTATCTGGTTCCGGGAAATCTTCTCTCGCTTTTGATACCATTTATGCAGAAGGACAAAGAAGATATGTTGAATCTTTATCCGCATACGCGCGACAGTTTTTAGGGCAAATGGATAAGCCAGATGTAGATTCGATTGAAGGACTGTCCCCTGCTATTTCCATCGACCAGAAAACAACTAGCCGAAATCCACGCTCTACAGTTGGAACAGTAACTGAAATCTATGATTACTTAAGACTATTATTTGCAAGAGTAGGAAGACCAACTTGCCCAGAGCATGGAATTGAAATATCTTCCCAGACAATTGAACAGATGGTTGATCGCATTCTAGAATATCCTGAAAGAACTAGACTTCAAGTGCTCGCTCCGGTTGTATCAGGGAGGAAGGGATCCCATGTAAAAGTGCTGGAAAATGTGAAAAAGCAGGGATATGTTCGATTACGAATCGATGGAGAAATGTTTGAAATTGGTGATGATATTTCCTTAGATAAAAATAAGAAACATAATATAGAAGTAGTAATTGATCGCCTTGTAGTGAAAGAAGGGATTGCTGCAAGACTGGCAGATTCCCTTGAATCCGCATTACAATTTGGGAATGGAAAAGTGATTATCGATGTAATTGGGGAGGAAGAATTGCTTTTTAGCGAGCATCATGCTTGTCCGATTTGCGGATTCTCTATTGGGGAATTAGAGCCAAGACTGTTTTCCTTCAATAGTCCATTTGGAGCTTGTCCTGATTGTGATGGTCTCGGAAATAAACTAGTAGTAGATGTTGATTTAGTCATTCCTAATTGGGATTTGACTCTAAAAGATAATGCGATTGCTCCATGGGAATCTATTAGTTCTCAATACTATCCTCAGCTCCTTGAAAGTGTATGCAACCATTATGGCATTGATATGAACATACCCGTAAAGGATATTCCTAAAAATCTAATGGATAAGATTCTTTATGGATCAGGCAAAGAATATATTCACTTTCGATATGAAAATGACTTTGGCCAAGTTAGAGAAAATGATATTCAGTTTGAAGGTGTTATAAGAAATATCGAAAGAAGATTTAAGGAAACAAGCTCTGATTATATTCGAGAGCAAATGCAAAAATACATGGCTGAACAGCCTTGTCGTACATGTAAAGGCTATCGGTTAAAGAAAGAAGCATTAGCAGTATTAATTAATGGCCAGCATATAGGAAAAATCACGGAAAAATCAGTTGTTGAGTGCTATCAATTTATGGAGCAGGTTGATTTAACTGAAAAGGAAAAACAAATTGCGAACTTGATTCTTAGGGAAATAAAAGAGAGAGTCGGATTTTTAATAAATGTTGGTTTAGATTATCTGACTTTAAGTAGATCAGCGGGAACTCTATCTGGAGGCGAAGCGCAAAGAATTCGTTTGGCAACACAAATTGGATCAAGACTTACAGGCGTACTTTACATCTTAGATGAACCTTCTATCGGTCTTCATCAAAGAGACAATGATAAATTAATTGATACATTAAGACAAATGAGAGACATCGGAAATACATTGATTGTTGTAGAGCATGATGAAGATACAATGATGGCAGCAGATTATTTAATCGATGTTGGTCCTGGTGCGGGCGTACATGGAGGAGAAATTATTTCTGTCGGAACACCAGATGAAGTAATGAAGGATCCTCAATCGATAACAGGTCAATATTTATCAGGAAAAAAATTCATCCCACTTCCATTAGAGAGAAAACAAAGTGATGGTAGGTTTATTGAAATAACTGGGGCGAAAGAAAATAATTTAAAAAATGTAAATGTAAAAATCCCCCTTGGAATGTTTATCGCCGTCACAGGTGTTTCAGGGTCTGGAAAAAGTACGTTAATTAACGAGATTCTTCATAAAGGCTTAGCACAAAAGCTGAATCGCGCAAAAGCAAAGCCAGGCCAGCATAAAGAAATTAAAGGAATCGACCAGTTAGAAAAAGTTATTGATATTGATCAGTCTCCAATTGGACGAACTCCAAGATCAAATCCTGCGACTTACACCGGAGTGTTTGATGATATTCGGGATGTTTTTGCGACGACTAATGAAGCTAAAGTACGTGGATATAAAAAAGGACGCTTTAGTTTTAATGTAAAGGGCGGAAGATGTGAGGCTTGTCGTGGAGATGGAATCATAAAAATTGAAATGCATTTCCTTCCAGATGTGTATGTTCCATGTGAAGTATGTCATGGAAAACGATACAATAGAGAAACATTGGAAGTAAAATATAAAGGGAAAAACATTTCAGATGTCTTGGGTATGACAGTAGAAGATGGAGTAGCTTTCTTTGAAAATATCCCTAAGATTCATCGTAAGCTTCAAACAATTGTTGATGTTGGTTTAGGTTATATTAAACTCGGACAACCAGCAACTACTTTATCAGGTGGGGAAGCGCAAAGGGTCAAATTAGCATCTGAATTACACCGCCGTTCTACTGGCAAGTCCTTTTATATTTTAGATGAGCCGACGACAGGCTTACATGTTGATGATATTTCAAGATTATTGATCGTGCTTCAAAGATTAGTCGAAAATGGCGATACAGTACTCGTTATTGAACATAATCTGGATGTAATAAAGACTGCAGATTATATTATCGACTTAGGTCCAGAAGGCGGAGATAAAGGTGGTACTATTTTAGGAACAGGTACGCCAGAAGACATTGCAGACCTTAAAGGATCCTATACGGGGAAATATTTAAAGCCAATCTTGGAGAGAGATCGACTAAGAATGAAGAATCATATAGAAGAAGCAGAAAAGATTGCTACAACTTAATATAGGATAAAGGGATGGGGACAGTAGAAGAGTCGATTAGTTTATAGCAAAGCAGACTTCCTATAAAATGGCCCTGTCCCTTTTTTATTTCTTCCACAGAATTCTTCTGAAATGAAAAATAATGACATAAAATAAAAAAGATTATTAGCTTTAAGTAAATAGATAAATAAAAGGATTGAAACTTTTCGGAGGGATAATTCGTATTAGAATGAAGAGATGATAATTTTGAATGCTAATGGTTGATATCCAGAATTAATTAGAGTAGACATCAACGGACTCTATTGCAAAAAAATGAAATTATTATGCAAACAGCATTTTTATCACAATTTTAATTGTAATTTCCATCATTAATCTTAAATAATATCTTAAAAATACAGCCAATCATTTCATAATTCACAGAGTATCATTAAAAACCGTTTTGTAGTTTATGGCTAAGCATTAGCAAATTATTTTTAAATGTTGAAAACAGAATAAAACAGTTTAGTTAATTTTGAGGAGGATTTAAAGTGGCTGACGAGAAAAAACGAATTTTAGAGTTAGTTGAAAGTGGAAAATTGACAGTGGATGAAGCATTAAAGCTAATGGAAAAGGTTGATGAAGTAAGTGAGAAGAAATCCTTAAATGAAGAAGAAAAGAAGATATTAGAAGATTTTCATGAAGAAGCAAAGTTCCATGAAAAAAAGAAAGAAACAAATTCAAATTATGGATTTAACTTTCAAGCAGCAAAAGATAAACTTTTTGATTTTGTTGATACAACGATAAAGAAGGTAAAAGAAGTAGACCTTGATTTGAACTTTGGTCATTTTGAAGAAGTTTCTCACATATTTCAGTACAATAATATTTCACCAAAGAAACTGGATATTGATATTCCTAATGGAGAAGTTGAGCTCATTCCATGGGATCAAGAAGAAGTTAGTATTGAGTGTAAAGCAAAGGTATATAGAGTTAATTCTTTGGAAGAAGCAAAAAAGGTGTTTTTAAAGGAAATACAAGTGATTGTAGATGATGAACAATTAGTAGTCAAAACAAATCATAAATGGATGAAGGTAAAAACTCAAGTTTATGTTCCTAAAAAGTCCTATGAATCAACCATCATTCGCTTATTTAATGGACCGATTACAACATTTGATATAAAGGCGGAAAAATTGTATGCTAAAACGGCTAATGGTAAAATAACGCTAAATGCAGGTGAAAATACAAAAGTAGAAGCAGATGCAGCGAATGGCAGTATAAAAGTTGATAAAGGAAACATCCAGAAACTTGATGCAGAAACGATTAATGGTTCGATTGCAGTGGATGGGTACTTTAATAAAGTGGATTTACAATCCTTTAATGGAAGTATTTCATGTACAAATCATGCCGAAAATTGTGAAGTTTTAGAGTTCCAAGGGACTACAGGGAGTATTGAGGTAAGCTTGCCAGAAGCATTAGCCGTTAGTGGTGTATTAAAAACGAATTTTGGCGGCTTTAATGTAGAGTTAGAGGGTATTCAAATAATTGAAGAGAAAAGTGAAGTACTTCAAAAAACGTTACAATTTAAATCAATACAATCAAGTGATCATCATACAAAAATGGAAGCAAACACAAAAACTGGATCGATAAAGGTTAAAAAAATTGAAAAAGCAGGCAATTAATTTTATAGGAAAAACCGATAATTAATTAATCGATAGTTGGTATGGAGAATAAATGAATGTGCGAATGCTAATTATATCACTTATCGTATTTTTACCACTCTTAACGGCCAGTACCATTACCTCCTATCGACTGAGAAGAATTCATGGGAGAAAGGCGGGAAATCAACTGTCCGTAAAGGTCCGATTGGTTCAACTAACCATCAGTGGGGAAGTTTCTTTATCGGTTTTTACTATGCAGAATGAGGAGCAATAAGAATGAGATGGATAATAGGAATATTAATTAATGCTATCTTCTTTGTGGCATTAGCCGGTTTATTTCAGGATTACTTTTATTTATCAGGAATCGGTGCTGCAATTGGTGCTAGTGCCGTTTTATCTCTGCTAAATATTATTGTAAAACCAATTTTAATATTATTGACATTACCTGTGACAATATTATCGCTAGGACTATTTTTATTTGTCATTAATGCGATCACACTGTCATTAACAGACAGATTGATGGGGAGCAGTTTTGAAATATCAAGTTTTAGTATGTGCTTACTTTTTAGCATTTTCCTATCGATTTGTAATATAATTGTTCAAAATACTGTCCTTCGTGGAGAAAAAAGGTAAACGCTGCTAAGTAAAGGGGGAAAACTATTTTCCTGCTTTATTGGCAGTTTTTTTATGTTCCAAATTAATGAATGGGAAGTAGATTTAATCTGCAGATATTAGCACATTCATTATGAAAACAGCCATAATAATGGACATTATTGGCTTCATAATAGCATAACTGCTACCGATTTCCACTAACAGTATGTAAACGAGGACCTATAAGTAGTCTTGTTTTCCTAATATTTTGATTGAATTCTGGCATATATTTATCTTTTAATGCTAAAATAAAGTGAATATGGAATTCTAAATAATGACTAAAATTAAACAGTTTTGTTCTGTTTATAAAACGAACAGCAAAGACCTTTAAAGGAGGAGCTTCATGGCGGCAAAAGTATTAATAAAAGATGTTATTGAAGAGTTTGATTTAGAAATTGTAAGTGGAGAAGAAGGAATTAATCGACCGATTACGGTTAGTGATATATCAAGACCTGGTTTAGAAATGGCAGGCTACTTTAACTACTATCCAGCTGAGCGTGTTCAGTTGCTAGGAAAGACAGAGCTTACATTTGCTCAACGTTTAAGTGATGAAGATCGAGCAAATCGATTAACAAAATTATGTAGTGATACAACTCCAGGTATTATCATCACTCGTAATATGGAAGTGCCACCACAGTTAATAGAGGCATCTGAAGAGCTGGCTGTACCAGTATTGCGGTCCAAGCATAAAACATCACTTTTTTCTAGTAGACTTACAAATTTCCTGGAAAGAAAACTTGCACCTACTACAGCGGTTCATGGTGTCCTCGTTGACATCTATGGCGTAGGGGTTTTAATTACGGGGAAAAGTGGTGTTGGTAAAAGTGAAACAGCACTTGAGCTTGTTAAGCGTGGTCATCGATTAGTTGCTGATGATTGTGTGGAGATTAGGCAAGAAGATGAGAATTTAATTGTTGGAAGTTCACCAGAGCTAATTGAGCATCTATTGGAAATTCGCGGATTAGGAATTATAAATGTCATGACTTTATTTGGAGCTGGTGCTGTACGCACACATAAGAAAATCTCCTTGGTTATGTCATTGGAATTATGGGAGCAGAACAAGCAATATGACCGTTTAGGGCTAGACGAAGAGAAAATGAAAATAATTGATACGGAAGTAACAAAGCTTACGATTCCAGTCCGTCCAGGTCGAAACTTAGCTGTCATTATTGAAGTAGCAGCAATGAATTTCCGATTAAAACGAATGGGTGTAAATGCAGCAGAACAGTTTACCAATAAATTGAATAATGTTATTTCTGACGAAAAAAATTAAAGAAATGTAACTAAAGGAATGAATGGTAAAGTGAAAATACACTTTTTTCTCAAGCCTTTAAAAGAAACACATGGGAAATAGGAGGAAATCTGATGGAAGATATACAACCAATCGATCCAATTGCCTTTTCATTAGGACCAATTGATGTCAGATGGTATGGACTTATTATCGGTTCTGGATTAATTCTTGCTCTTATTATTGCAATGAGAGAAGGAAATAGAAGAGGACTAGGAAAGGATGACTTTCCAGATTTAATGTTATGGGCTATTCCAATCTCTATTATATGTGCGAGAATTTATTATGTCATCTTTGAATGGAGCTATTATAAAGATCACCTTGGTGATATTCCAAAAATTTGGAATGGAGGTATCGCTATTCATGGTGCCTTAATTGGAGCTGTTGTCACTACCTATATTTTTACAAAGAAAAAGGGAATTCCTTTCTGGAAAATAATTGATATAGCAGCGCCAAGTCTTATCCTTGGACAAGCAATTGGCCGTTGGGGCAACTTTATGAATCAAGAAGCACATGGTGGGGAAGTAACACGTTCCTTCTTAGAAGGACTTCATTTGCCGACCTTTATTATTGATCAGATGTATATTAACGGAACTTACTACCATCCTACTTTTTTATATGAATCATTATGGAATATAATTGGATTCGTGATTTTACTAGCTTTACGTAAAGTTAATTTACGAAGAGGAGAAATATTCTTATCCTATGTCATTTGGTATTCGATTGGAAGATTCTTTATAGAAGGCATGAGAACAGATAGCCTAATGATTGGCGATTTACGAATGGCTCAATTAATTTCTTTAGCTTTAATTGTATTATCAGTTGTCACCATTATTTATAGAAGAAAAGCTGGATTTGCAAGTGAGCGTTATTTAGATACAAATGGTTAATGATAGAAAGGGATGTTCAGGTTGACTGGAAAAATTAATACTGCATTATTTGATTTAGATGGAACACTTATTAATACAAATGAATTAATAATTTCCTCTTATTTACATACATTAAATCATTATTACCCAGGAAAATATGGCAGAGAAGATGTAATTCCATTTATGGGTCCACCGTTATTAGAAACATTTGAATCCATTGATAAATTACGTGCACAGGAAATGATGACAATGTATCGTGCCTATAATATCGAGAATCATGATAATATTGTTACGATATTTGATGGAGTATATGAGACCATTAAAGAATTAAAGGAAAGAGGCTTTAAACTTGCGATTGTATCAACAAAGCTTTCTGATGTGGTAGAAATGGGCTTGAAATTAACAAAATTAGATGCGTTTTTTGACGTAGTAGTTGCATTGGACCATGTAAAAAAGGCAAAGCCAGATCCGGAGCCAGTTCTTCTTGCTCTCGAGAAATTGAAGGCATCACCAGCTGAAGCAATAATGGTTGGAGATAATAAACATGATATATTGTCAGGAAAAAATGCAGGTACCTTAACTGCTGGGGTTGCTTGGACATTAAAAGGAAAGGCATTCTTGCAGGAATATCATCCTGACTATATTTTTGATAATATGAAGGATATCCTTTCTATTCCAGAAGTTCAAACATCATGAGAAAGACAACAAGATATCCAGTTAGCGGACCGAATTCTTTATGGCATGTATATAAGACTGTGCCTTTTTTAAAGGTAATTAAGAATTTTATGGTTATCCAAACAGCAAGATATATGCCTTTTTTGAAAGTAAAGAACTGGATGTACCGTAAGCTTTTGAAAATGAAGGTGGGAGAACATACTTCCTTTGCTTTGATGGTAATGCTTGATATTATGTTTCCTGAAAAAATCAAGGTTGGCAAGAATAGTGTGATAGGATATAACACAACCATTCTTGCCCATGAATATTTAATTGAGGAATACAGACTAGGGAAGGTTGAAATTGGTGATGAAGTAATGATTGGTGCCAATACAACGATTCTTCCTGGCGTGAAAATTGGAGATCATGCAATTGTTTCAGCAGGTACACTTGTCCATAAGGATGTTCCTGCAGGAAGCTTTGTTGGTGGAAATCCAATGGAAGTTATTTATACAGCAGAACAAATGGAAGAGCGCAGAAAAAACGAACCTTCTTATGTACTAGATGAATAAATAGAAGATAGCCTATCTGTCCGTTATTCCAAGATTGATAATCTTTGGAGTAACGAATAGATAGGTTTTTTAAAAAATGTCAGAATTAATAAAAAATAGAAAGATTAAGCGAATTTTCTTTTAAATGCAACTTTTCCCTTGACCTAAGATACGACGAAGAGTACACTAAAAACAACTCTTTAATTTGGTAGTATATTAGCGAACTAAAGCATTCGGAATTTTAAAACATGAGGTGTAGTGATGAGTAGCTTATTTATGTTTGAAAAGCCATTAGGCATGAGAGATACATTACCAGCCATATATGAAAGAAAATATAAAGTAAAACAATCGATGGACACAGAGATTAAGAAATGGGGATACCAATTTATTGAAACCCCAACATTGGAATATTATGAAACAGTCGGAACGGCGTCTGCCATTTTAGATCAGCAACTTTTTAAATTATTAGATCAGCAAGGACATACACTAGTCCTTCGTCCAGATATGACAGCCCCAATAGCGAGGGTAGCAGCTTCTAAACTTCTAACAGAAGACTTGCCATTGCGACTTGCCTATAATGCCTCTGTTTTTCGAGCACAGCAGCGAGAGGGTGGGAGACCAGCTGAATTTGAGCAAATCGGGGTTGAATATATCGGTGATAAAACAATTAGTGCCGATGGGGAAGGGATTTCTTTACTCGTTTCTACTCTTCAACAAGCAGGTGTGAAGGAGTATCAAGTTTCAGTAGGACATATTGGCTTTGTGCAGTCCTTCTTTCAACAAATCCTGGGAACGAAAGAAAGAGCAGAGAGTCTAACGAAATATTTGTATGAAAAAAATTATGTGGGGTATCGCCAGCATGTGGACAAGCTTTCTTTATCAAGCATTGATAAGCAGCGATTAAATGATTTCTTGCAGCTTAGAGGCGGAGAAGAAGTGATTGAGCTTGCTTATCAATTGATTGAAGGCGGTCAAGGGGCGAAAGCAATTGACGACTTAAAGCAGCTTTGGGAAATCCTTGTTGATTATGAAGTGGCAGATAGAGTGACATTTGATTTATCCCTTGTTAGTCATATGAGCTACTATACTGGGATTGTGTATGAAGTATATGCTGAGGGTGTAGGTTTTCATATCGGCAGTGGTGGCCGCTATGATTTATTATTAGAGAAATTCGGAAAAAGAACGGGAGCAACTGGTTTTGCTATTCGAGTTGACCGATTATTAGAAGCACTTGGGAAAGTGGAAAAAACAGCAACAATAGAGTGTATTTTATTTAGTAATGAGCGCAGAAAAGAAGCTTTCCAATTGGCTCAGGAGAAGAGGAAAGCAGGAATCCATGTCATTACGCAAGATATTAATGGGGTAAAAGATGTAGATGCTTGTACGAAGCAATACAGTGAAATTACGCTATTAGTTGGGAAAAAAGGAATGGAGGTTGTCAAATGAACGATATGCTAACTATAGCCATGCCAAAGGGAAGGATATTCGAAGAGGCGGCTGATTTATTAAGAGATGCAGGCTTTCGTTTACCTGCTGAATTTGATGACTCCCGGAAATTAATCATTGATGTAGAAGAAGAAAATTTCCGCTTTATCTTGGCAAAACCAATGGATGTACCAACTTATGTGGAGCATGGCGTAGCCGATTTAGGGATTGCTGGGAAAGATGTCATGCTGGAAGAAGAAAGAGATGTATATGAACTGCTAGACCTACATATTAGTGCCTGCTATTTGGCAGTAGCAGGTCTTCCAAATACAGAGCTTAATGAAATCGCGCCAAGGATTGCGACAAAGTATCCGAATGTAGCAGCTGCTTATTTTCGGGAGCAAGGGTC
Organism: Bacillus sp. T2.9-1; assembly: GCF_950097965.1. NCBI lineage: Bacteria > Bacillati > Bacillota > Bacilli > Caryophanales > Bacillaceae > Bacillus > Bacillus sp. T2.9-1. The sequence goes on along the minus strand of NZ_CATNHG010000001.1, from coordinate 34,286 downwards.
TCAAGTAGAAATCATTAAGCTGAATGGTTCGATTGAGCTTGCGCCTATTATTGGGTTGACGGACCGAATTGTTGATATTGTTTCAACAGGAAAAACATTGGTCGAAAATGGACTCGTAGAATACGAAAGAATAGTAGATATTACTTCAAGATTAATTGTAAATCCTGCAAGCTATCGATTGAAGGATTTACGAATTGGTGAATTAGTTGCAAGGCTTCAACAAGTCGTAAATACGAAGCTATTATCGAAATAAAGGGAAAGGGGATTTCGAGATGAGGATTGTGAAAGATATAGAGAATATTAGCTTAAAACGTTCTGTTGATGCTGGAACAGTAGAGCAGAGAAAAGCCGTTATCGACATAATGGAAAACGTAAAAAGAAATGGCGATCAAGCATTAATCGAATATACAAAAAAATGGGATGGAGCAAATCTATCAAGTCTTCTTGTAAGGGAAGAAGAGATTGCGGTTGCCTACGATAATGTTGAAAAGGATATGATTTCTATTATCAAGGAGGCAGCTGCAAACATTAAAGATTATCATCAAAAGCAGCTAAAAACTTCATGGAATTTCACACAAGAAAATGGATCAATCCTTGGTCAAAGAATTCTGCCTTTAGATTCAGTTGGTGTATATGTGCCAGGCGGAACGGCAGCCTATCCTTCATCTGTATTAATGAATGTAATTCCAGCAATTGTTGCAGGAGTGAATCGGATTGTAATGGTATCTCCACCAAGTGAAAACGGAACACTTCCTCCTGCAGTACTAGTAGCAGCAGATATTGCTGGAGTTAAGGAAATTTATAAAGTGGGTGGAGCACAGGGGATTGCTGCTTTAGCCTATGGAACAGAATCGATTGAAAAGGTCGATAAAATTGTTGGTCCTGGGAATATCTTTGTAGCCCTTGCAAAACGAGAAGTTTTTGGAGATGTTGCCATTGATATGATTGCTGGTCCAAGTGAAATTGCGATAATAGCAGATGAAACGGCCAGAGCAAAAGAAATAGCAGCAGATTTATTATCACAGGCAGAGCATGATGAAAGAGCTTCATCTGTTCTTGTGACTACTTCTCCAAAATTAGCAGAAGAGGTTTCGAAAGAAGTAGAAATACAGTTAAGTGATTTGCCGCGAAAAGAAATAGCGAAAAAATCAATAGATCAATATGGATTTATTGTCGTTGTAAACACACTGGAAGAAGCTGTGACAGTCATTAATACAATTGCCCCAGAACATTTAGAAATAATCACAGAAAATCCGTCTGATATTCTGGAAAAGATTCGCCATGCAGGTTCCATCTTTCTTGGAAGATATAGTTCAGAACCAGTCGGCGATTACTTTGCAGGAACGAACCATGTATTGCCGACAAATGGTACAGCAAGATTCTCTAATCCATTAAATGTAGATGATTTTCAAAAAAAATCTAGTGTTATCCAATACAGTGAAGTAGCATTTCGCGAAAATGCCCCAAAAATAGCTAAATTTGCACGATTAGAAGGGTTAGAAGCCCATGCAAGAGCAATAGAAGCCCGCGATAAGCAAATAATTAGTATCGATAGTTTTGACAAAGAATGATGATAGTGACCTTAGCAGCAAAGATAAAGTGGAGGTACGGTCATTCGGCTATGGGATTAGCGATACTGGGAAGACTCTAAGGGGCAAGCGAACTGCTGCCAAATAGAAAGATATCTTTCAAGGTTACAATACAAAAAGGAGGAAGGAATATGGGAAGAACCGCTGCAATCAATAGAAAAACAGGAGAAACAAACATTCAGTTATCTTTAAATATAGACGGAGAAGGAGTTTCTGAAATCGATACAGGCGTACCATTTATGAATCACATGCTAGATTTATTTACAAAACACGGTCAATTTAATTTGACAGTACAAGCAAATGGCGATATTGAAGTAGATGATCACCATACTACAGAAGATATTGGAATATGTCTTGGAATGGCGCTGAAGGATGCTCTTGGTGATAAAAAGGGCATAAAGCGATATGGAAATAGCTTTGTACCAATGGATGATACGTTAGCGCAAGTAGTAATAGATTTAAGTAATAGACCGCATCTAGAATTTCGTGCTGAATTTCCAAGTGATAAAGTTGGGACGTTTGATACCGAACTTGTCCATGAATTTCTATGGAAATTTGCATTAGAAGCTAGAATGAATCTTCATGTTATTTTACATTACGGACACAATACTCATCATATGATTGAAGCGATTTTTAAAGCGATGGCTCGTGCACTAGATGAAGCTACGACAATTGACCCTAGAATCAAGGGGATTCCTTCGACGAAAGGGATGCTGTAAATGATCGGGATTATTGATTATGGAATGGGAAATTTGTTCAGTGTGAGTAAAGCACTGGAACGATTAAATGCTCCTTATTTTATTTCAGAGGACAAAGAAGCTTTGTTAAGCGCAGATGCATTAATTCTTCCTGGCGTGGGTGCATTTAAAGATGCGATGGCAAAGCTAAAGGAGACTGGTTTAGCGGAGATGATTGACACATTTGTTGACAGTGGCAAGCCTTTTTTAGGAATATGTCTTGGAATGCAGCTATTGTTTGAGTCGAGTGAGGAGCATGGCTACAGTGAAGGCTTGAAATTATTGCCTGGAAAAGTAGTTCGTTTTCCTGGAATAGCAGAAGATGGTTCAGCATATAAGGTACCTCATATGGGCTGGAACAAGCTTCATTTTAAGAAAGAGTCATCAATAGCACCAAATAGGGACGATGATTTTGTTTATTTTGTGCACTCCTATTATGCAGATACAAAAGACGAAGTAATCATCGCGAGCTGTTCCTATGATAAAGAGGTACCAGCAGTAGTAGGAAGAAACAATGTATATGGCATGCAGTTTCATCCAGAGAAAAGTAGTAAATTGGGTATGCATTTATTAAGCAATTTTGCTAGTTTAATACAGGAAGGATGAACTTACATGACCTTTACCTTATATCCTGCTATTGATATGCGGGGCGGAAAATGTGTCCGTTTGCTACAAGGGGACTATGATAAAGAAACAATCTATGGTGATTCACCGTTTGATATGGCCAAGAGCTTTGTTGAGCAGGGTGCTAAATGGATACATATGGTTGATTTAGATGGTGCAAAAGATGGCAAAAGAGTAAACGACCAATTTGTTATTGATGCAGCAAAAAAATTAGGTGTGAAAGTGCAAATTGGAGGAGGCATTAGACAAGAGGAAGATATTGTTCACTATTTAGAAAATGGGGTAACGAGAGTAATACTCGGTAGTGTTGCTGTTTCCAATCCAGAATTTGCGATGGAGATGATTCGGAAATATGGAAAGGGAATTGCCATTGGAATCGATGCGAAAAATGGACTTGTAGCGACACATGGATGGCTGTCGACCTCTGAGGTGAAAGCTGTAGAGTTGGGGAAACGATTTGCAGAAGCAGGAGCCGAGACCTTTATTTTTACGGATATTGCAACAGATGGCATGTTGAGTGGCCCAAATATAGAGGCAATTGAAGAAATGGCTTTGGCAACAAAAAAAGAAGTGATTGCATCCGGTGGAGTAAGTAGTATAGAAGATCTTAAGCGGCTGAAAGAGATACACTCTAAGGGTGTTGGCGGTGCGATTATAGGCAAGGCGTTATATGAAGGAAGGTTCACACTAGAAGAAGCTTTGGGGAAAATGTACTAGCGGAAGAAACATTTCGACAAGCTCATTGTGAGAGGGGTTTTAAAATGTTAACAAAGCGAATTATTCCATGTTTGGATGTTAAAGATGGACGGGTTGTAAAAGGAATCCAATTTGTTCAATTAAGAGATGCAGGAGATCCAGTTGAATTAGCGCGCTTTTATGATGAACAAGGAGCAGATGAATTGGTATTTCTCGATATATCTGCTTCACATGAAGGTAGAAAGACAATGGTAGAAGTAGTAATGGAAGTGGCATCCCAGCTTGCTATTCCTTTTACTGTTGGAGGAGGCATTCATTCATTAGAGGATATGAAAAAAATTCTTCGTGCGGGTGCGGATAAGGTATCATTAAATACAGCTGCAGTGCTAAATCCATCTTTGATTGAAGAAGGGGCTAATTTTTTTGGTTCTCAATGTATTGTAGTTGCGATTGATGCAAAATATGATGCAGCACTTGAATCATGGCGGGTATATACACATGGTGGTAGAAATCCAGTTGATAAAGATGTTATTACGTGGGCAAAAGAAGTGGTAGAACTTGGAGCAGGTGAAATCCTATTAACAAGCATGGATTCGGATGGAGAGAAAAATGGCTTTAATCTAGCATTAACAAAAGCAGTGAGTGAGGCTGTTTCTGTTCCTGTTATTGCTTCAGGAGGAGCTGGAAATGCTGCCCATTTTGAAGAAGCGTTTAAAGAGGGAAAAGCTGATGCTGCGCTGGCTGCTTCTATTTTTCACTATAAAGAAACATCTGTTCATGAAGTAAAGGAATATTTGAAGGAAAAGGGAGTGCTTGTCAGATGAATGTAGAGGAATTGAAATTTGATGAAAAAGGATTAATTCCTGCTATTGTACAGGATGCTACTACGAAAGAAGTGTTAACACTTGCTTATATGAATAAAGAATCCTTAGAAAAATCCTTACAAACAGGGGAGACTTGGTTTTATAGCCGTTCTAGACAAGAACTTTGGCATAAAGGGGCAACAAGTGGCAATACACAGCAAATTGTAGAGATTAAATATGATTGCGATCAAGATGCATTAGTAGTATTCACCAATCCAGCTGGTCCTGCTTGCCATAATGGAACAACAAGCTGTTTTATAGAGAGCATTTATCAAAATAAAGAAGCAGTTAAAAAAGTATCTGCAGATTATCAGATTCTGGCTAACTTAGAGAAAGTTATTGAAGAAAGAGATAGAAATCGTCCTGAAGGTACATATACAACGTATTTATTTGAAAAAGGGGTAGATAAGATTCTGAAGAAAGTCGGAGAAGAAGCAGCAGAAGTTATTATTGCTGCGAAAAATCGCGATTCAGAGGAATTGAAATGGGAAGCATCCGATCTTCTTTATCATTTATTCGTCCTATTAAGAGAGCAAAAACTTCCATTTTCTGAAATTTTAAATGTATTGGAAGCACGTCATGAAGAGAAGCAAGGTAAGTAAAGAGATAGAAAAAGAGGCCCATTCGATTAAGAAGAATGAGCCTTTTTACTTTTTGCTTGTACGTGAATGGCTTCATCGAAAAGTTATTCCGACCCCTTTTTCCTACCAACAAATTTCTGCTTTAAATTCATACACTTTTTTTCCAAAATAGGATTGACTCTTCTCCGAAATGAACTTAATATGGTATAATTGTTTAGTTAACAATAACCATTTATTTTAGCATGCTATTTATCTCTTGCTTTATAAGGGAACATATATATATTGGAGGATTTATGAATAAAAACTCAAGTAGAGTACAACCAGTGGGTAAACTTATTACATTTAATCCTACAGGCGAATTTTATTTTAACAAAGGAATTAAAGCATACCATCAAAGAGATTATTATAAATCCCTTAAATATTTGCAAAGAGCACTGGCGTTGGAGCCAGGAGAACCAATGATTGCGTGTCAGCTTGCAGTCGTTTATGCAGATGTTGGAGAATATCAAAAATCAAATGAACTTCTCCATGATATTATTGAAGAATTAGATGAGGGTATGGTTGAGTGTTATTATTTCCTAGCGAATAATTATGCCCATTTAGGATTTTTTAAAGATGCATATTATCATGCAAAACTCTATTTAAGTCTGGATAAAGATGGGGAGTTTGTAGAGGATACGGAAGACCTAATGGAGGTTCTTTCTTTGGAATCCGATGAGCTTGAGGAAGAAGAAGCCTACGAGGAAGAAGATCTTATTACAAGACAGGAGCAGGCAAGAGCATTGCTTGAGTCTGGTAACTTTGCAAAGGCTGTAGAAGTGCTGACGAAAGTGATTCAAGATTATCCAGAGTATTGGTCGGCCTATAATAATTTAGCTTTAGCTCATTTTTATCTTGGTCAATCGGAAAAGGCTAGCGAAATTTTAGAGCATGTATTGACCCAGAATATAGGAAACTTACATGCTTTATGTAATAAGCTAGTATTTGCCTATTATCAAAATAACGATGCTCATGTTGCGGAAATGGCAGCCATTTTAAGAAAAATCAACCCTATTTCTATTGATCATCAATTCAAACTAGGCACTACTTTCGCACTTATTGGCGAGTATGACACGGCGTATTTTTGGTTGAAGAAGATTTATAAACAAGGATTCCAAGGAGACAGTTCTTTTTACTATTGGTTATCGTATTCCGCGTATAACACAGGAAATAAGCAAACGGCAAAAAAAGCATGGAAAAAAGTATTGGATCAGCAGCCAGAAAAAAAAGGACAAGAACCATGGAATAATTTGGATTATAAGGTTAGTGGATTTGAGGAGCATCTTAGCTCTATTCTGAAAAGATTTGACAGCAATCATGTAGAGGAACGATTGTTTGCGACATTCTTAACTTCTGTATCTAGTCAAAAGGAAAAAATTCTTTCTTCATCTGCTATGCAGTTAAAGAATTGTTCAACGAAATTAGAACAAGATTATTTAGCCTTTGTGAAGACTGGTACTGAAATAGAGGATCCGTTCCTATATGTTGCACATCATACAGCAGAGCAAATTTATACGAATTATCATCCAATTGGAACAGAAGAAACTAGCTTATATCTACTATGGTTTTCAGCAATCATGGAAATGCAAACAGCCGGTACTTTATATAAAAATTGCATTGCCAGTGCAGCAGCTATCGATTATTTATGGAATCAAACTCGTGAGACAAAAAAGACCCAGCAGGAAATTGCCGATCAGTATGGACTCTCTACTTCCACATTACAGAAATATATAAAGTCAATGAAGGATTATATGCAACCTATCTATAGTTAATATCTATCATTTAGGATGTTTTATGCATTTAATGAAAAATAATTCCTTATAGAAGCAGTTTAATTCGGATAGAATTTAGCTGCTTCTTTTTTTAGGTTGCTTTAGGGATGTATTTTAATAGCAGTTGAAATGAATTAAATGATTAAATAGATGATAAAAAGAGTTATAATTAATCTAATAATAGGGTGAATGATATTTATTTTTCTATAAAGGTAAAAGCCATTTGCGATGGCAAGAATGCTAATGAAGACGATCATGTTTACCAAGTTTTAACTAATCAATTAGACGAACTTTTGAAGGAAGAAGAAGAATTACGGGAGCGGAGACTAATTTTAGCAAATGAGGTCAAGAAACTAAAGGATTTGATATAAATCTTTTAGAAATTACATAATAAAGAGTGGAAAAAATAGGGGGACTACATAAATTCCAATAAATTCTATCCTAGATTACTGCCTATCCGTAAATGATTATTCAGCTATTTTTGAAAATTTTTCGAGTTTGAGCAGATTTTTGGACGGATAGGGGATTGGTTTTATAGGATAGTAATAGATAATCATACTTATAATAAGAAATAGAAATTAATTTAAAGATTGATTCTTTTATCTAAGCGTTTATTTAGTATAATAAATGCGTTAGTTAATGGGAAAAGGAGTTTTTGAAAATGACAGAAGAAAAAATTTATGATGTTATTATTATTGGGGCAGGACCAGCTGGAATGACAGCTGCTGTTTATACTTCTCGTGCCAATCTTTCTACATTAATGATAGAAAGAGGAATACCTGGTGGACAGATGGCGAATACAGAAGAAGTGGAAAACTTTCCTGGATTTGAAAGTATCTTAGGCCCAGACCTATCCAATAAAATGTTTAATCATGCAAAGAAATTCGGTGCTGAATATGCTTATGGTGATATTAAAGAAATAGTGGATGGAAAAGAATACAAAACAGTGAAAGCTGGTTCAAAAGAATTTAAAGCAAGATCTATTATTATTTCTACAGGTGCAGAATATAAAAAGGTTGGCGTACCAGGTGAAAAAGAATTAGGAGGTCGCGGTGTCTCTTACTGTGCTGTATGTGATGGTGCGTTCTTTAAGAATAAGCGTCTATTTGTTATCGGCGGAGGAGATTCAGCAGTTGAAGAAGGTGTATACTTGACTCGTTTTGCATCACAGGTGACGATTGTACACAGACGCGATGAATTAAGAGCACAGAAAATTCTTCAAAAAAGAGCGTTTGATAATGAAAAGGTTGACTTTATTTGGAATCATACGATTAAAGCAATTAATGAAAAGGATGGGAAAGTGGGCAGTGTGACACTTGTTTCCACTGTAGATCAAACAGAGCAAGAGCTAGAGGCTGACGGCGTGTTTATTTACATTGGCATGGTTCCATTATCTAAACCATTTGAAAGCTTAGGAATTACCAATGAAAATGGCTATATTGAAACAGACGATCAAATGGAAACGAAAGTACCAGGTATATTTGCGGCTGGTGACATTCGTGAAAAGACACTTCGCCAAATTGTTACTGCAACTGGTGACGGAAGTATCGCTGCCCAAAGCGCTCAGCACTATGTGGAAGAGTTAGCAGAATCATTAAAACAACAAGCATAACTACTTCTTAAAAGTGTCATTCCGTTTTAATTGGAATGTAACAGTAGTGAAACATATTTGGGGTATCATATAAGTAGAAATTGACCCCCTTTTAAGATATATTTTTTTAGCATAGGCTTATACAGCCTATGCCTTTTTTTGCTTGGGCGGATTTTTGGTTTGGCTGATAAATGGTAACTTTCGCGAATAACTTCGAGGTTTTCGCGAATACTTCACTTTTTTTCACGAATAACTCAATAATTTTAGTGCATATCACGTTAAATGATACAAATACTTCTTTTCATTCAAAAAAATCTTTCGAAGGGTAATAAATTCTCCCTCGATTTTCACCTGTATAAGGTAATTTCATTGAAACAAGAAGCCGATTAGCGGTATCTTTGGATGTAATATGGACAAATTCACGAAATTCCTTACTGGTAATAGAAGGTTTGATTAAGAGGAAATAATCCTCTACTGCTTTTATACGAGCCAGTTTATCAAATGTGGAACATGATGGAAAAAACCAGTTACGCATTTTTCTTATCATCGCAAATGCTTTACAGTGAGGGCATTGAACACCTGTTATAATGTCTTTTTTGTTTATTCGGTATTTTCCAATATATTAGTGTTTTCTGAGGTATGATGCTTGAGAAGAAATTTGGAGATTTTGAGTAGGCTTTTTTCATCTATAACATTTACTTTATATTTTCTTTGTAACTGATCCCATTTATCAAGAAAACTATGGCTGTGAAGAACATGATTTTTTATGGAGGGATTTCCTTTTATGATTGTAGAGGGTTTGGAAATAATAACGAGGGGTTCAATGGGGGGAATGGTAAAGTGGTGTTTTTGTAAGAAATGCTCTAATTGTCGCTTTAATCTATTTACTTGGGAGATAGGATCTAAGTATCCCTCTTCTTGATTATTTCTAATTCGAGTAAACTGGTTTAAGGTTGTATCAAAAATTAATGTGCCTAAGTAGTTTTTACAATCAATAATGACAAAAAAGAAACGAGTCAGCAGGAGATAGTCTATTTGAAAATAAGATTTACCATTATATAAACGAAGATTATGAATAATAAAGCATTCTTTATCTGGTAGAAAAATCAAGGTAGTAGGTTAGTTCCTTTTCACCTTTATAGCCACGTAAATGAATATAGACATCTTTTTTGATGATCCAATCTTTACCTCCGCGTTGTAAGAGAGCTTCCATTTTTCTTAACTTCAAACTCTTTTTTTTAAAAATTAATATACAAGAACAATACACATCCTTTTCTAAAGATTATATCATTCATTCTCCGTAATGAATGAAGAATCCTTCCTAATTGGAAAAGGCAATTTATTGTGAGGGCATGACAATAATAGTATAATAAAAGGAATGGATAAAAGAAGTGCCTACATACAGAGAAAATCGGGGTGAATAATTTGCAACGTGTGACGAATTGTTTGTTACTTAAAGATAATAAAGTATTGTTATTACAGAAGCCAAGACGTGGTTGGTGGGTAGCGCCAGGTGGCAAAATGGAGCCAGGAGAATCTGTACGAGATTCCTGTATTCGTGAGTATAGAGAAGAAACAGGTATTTATTTAAGAAATCCGAATATAAAAGGGATTTTTACCTTTATTATTAAGGATGGAGATAAGATTGTGTCGGAGTGGATGATGTTCACCTTTTTCTCTACGAACGCTGATGGTGTCAATGTAGATGAATCAGCTGAAGGGAAAATCGTCTGGCATGATTTAGATAATGTGAAAAACTTGCCAATGGCTGAAGGCGATTATCATATATTAGACTACATGATTCATGGGAATGGAATTATCTATGGGACATTTACTTATACACCTGATTTTGAATTAATTAGTTACCGATTAGATCCAAGCTAAAGATTTATAGGGGGAATAAAAATGAGTGCAAGTGAGCCACAAATCGTAATCATCACAGGAATGTCAGGAGCAGGAAAGACAGTTGTTATCCAAAGCTTTGAGGATTTAGGATTTTTTTGTGTAGATAACCTACCTCCAACTCTTTTGCCAAAGTTTCTTGAACTTATGAAAGAGTCTGAGAATAAGATGAATAAGGTTGCTCTTGGGATGGATTTAAGAGGCAGAGAATTTTTTGATGATTTATTCACTGCCCTAGACGATTTAGCAAATTCCTGGGTTGTACCTAAGATCCTTTTTCTAGATGCTGATGACAGCGCGCTAGTTAGAAGGTATAAGGAGACAAGAAGAGTTCATCCCCTTGCACCGTCTGGACTTCCTTTAGAAGGAATTAAAATGGAAAGAGAAATGTTAGAAGAGTTAAAAGGAAGAGCTCAAATTATTTATAATACATCACAAAGCTCTCCCAGAGAACTACGTGAAAAGATTTTAAAAGAGTTCTCTGTTAATAAACAATCCATCTTTACTGTAAATGTGATGAGTTTTGGATTTAAGCATGGACTTCCTATTGATGCAGATTTAGTATTTGATGTGCGTTTTTTACCAAACCCTCATTACGTGGAGCATATGAGACCGAAAACTGGTTTAGATGTAGAAGTATCTAGTTATGTGTTGAAATGGACAGAGACAGGTCAGTTTCTAGAAAAAGTAATTGATTTGTTAACGTTCATGCTGCCCCAATATAAGAGAGAAGGAAAGTCGCAGCTAGTTATTGCGATTGGCTGCACTGGGGGTCAGCACCGCTCTGTTGCGTTAGCAGAATATATTGGACATCATTTTGAAAAAGAATATAATATTGCTATTGCTCACCGTGATATGGAGAGGAGAAAGGACCAGCAGGCATGAGTGAAAAGGAACAGCCAAGAATAGTAATCATCGGGGGAGGAACAGGCCTTTCTGTACTTTTACGAGGATTGAAAAAATATCCAGTGGATATAACAGCAATCGTAACGGTAGCTGATGACGGAGGAAGCTCTGGAAGATTAAGAGAGGATCTTGATATCCCTGCTCCAGGAGATATTCGCAATGTATTAGCAGCACTATCAGATGTGGAGCCATTAGTGGAGGAAATGTTTCAGCATCGATTCACTAATAGTAAAGATTTAGATGGGCATTCATTAGGTAATTTAATTTTAGCTGCAATGACTTCCATTACTGGTAATTTTACCTATGCGATTCAAGAAATGAGCAAAGTACTTAATGTTCGTGGTAAAGTATTACCTGCAACAAGTCATAGTGTTATCTTAAATGCATTAATGGAAGATGGGACGGTTGTTGTTGGAGAATCGAGTATTCCGGAAGCTGGGAAAAAAATAAAGAGAGTATTTCTAACTCCAGAGGATTCTGCTCCGCTTCCTGAAACCATTCATGCTATCCAGCAAGCAGATCTAATTGTAATTGGCCCTGGAAGCTTATATACGAGTATCTTGCCGAATTTGGTTGTCAAAGAAATTAAGGAAGCCGTTCTAGAAGCGAAAGCGAAAAGAGTATATATATGCAATATAATGACACAAGCTGGAGAAACGTTAGATTATACGGCAAGTGATCATGTGAAGGCATTATATGAACATGTTGAACAACCATTTATCGACACGATTATCGTGAACAAAACGAATATCCCAGCAAGTGTACAACAAAGATATGATGAAGAAAAAGCAAAGCCTGTGGTTTTTGATATAAAACGGCTAGAACGGATGGAGCTAGATGTGATAGCTGGCGATATCATCAAGCTTGATCAAGGTGTTATTCGCCATAATACTGTTGAAATGGCGAAAATTCTTTATTCGATAATTGAATAATGGATTAAATTGCATCTGCTTTTTTCTAAAAAGGGGGGAAGGACATGTCTTTTGCGTCAGAAACAAAAAAAGAATTGACAACAATTGAAGCCAAAAATTGCTGTGGAAAAGCAGAATTATCAGCACTGATACAAATGAACGGGACTCTTTCCTTTTCCAACCAGAGGCTAGTTGTAAATATACAAACAGAGAATGCGGCTATAGCTAGAAGAATCTATACCTTGATAAAACGGTATTTCGATATACCAGTTGAATTACTAGTTCGTAAAAAAATGCGCTTAAAAAAGAACAATGTATATATTGTGCGGATTTCTAATCATGGGAAGGAAGTGCTGGAGGAATTAAGTATTCTGAAAGAAGGCTTTGTGTTTACGCATGAAATCTCCCCAGAGCTAATTAAGAAGAAATGCTGTAAACGGTCTTATTTAAGAGGGGCCTTTTTAGCAGGCGGCTCTGTAAATAACCCAGAAACATCTTCCTATCATCTTGAAATAGCATCCTTATATAAAGAGCATATCATTGCCCTTAGTGATTTAATGAATACTTTTGGGTTAAAAAGTAAGACTCTAGAAAGAAAAAAAGGGTTTATTGCTTATTTAAAAGAAGCGGAAAAAATTACGGAGTTCCTTAATATTATTGGTGCACATGGAGCACTTCTTCGCTTTGAAGACATACGAATTGTTAGAGACATGCGAAATTCTGTTAATCGATTGGTCAATTGTGAAACAGCCAATTTAAATAAAACAATTGGGGCTGCATTAAGACAAGTTGAGAATATCCGTTTTATCGATAAAACGGTTGGTTTGCAAATTCTTCCAGAAAAGCTAAGAGAAATTGCAGAGTTGCGAGTTGCGTATCAAGATGTAACCCTAAAAGAATTAGGGGAAATGGTATCTTCTGGAAATATAAGTAAATCTGGAATCAATCATCGTTTAAGAAAAATTGATGAAATTGCAGATGCACTACGTCGTGGAGAAGCAGTTAAATAAAAGAAATGGATAATATATAAAGACAGGGATATATATTATCCATTTTTTTGTGTGTGAAAATATTATCAGAAAAGTTTCCTTAAACTGAATATTATTCCCCTTGGATAGAGCAAAAAACTTATTTTCCTTGTATAATAGATATATTACTACTTTGTTAAAGGGGAGGAAGTTCGATGGTGGAACAAGAAATAACAGTTGGCCTAAAAGCGGGACTTCAAGCGAGACCTGCTGCTTTATTTGTACAGGAGGCAAGTAATTATTTATCAGAAGTATTTATTGAAAAGGATGGAAGAAAGGTAAATGCAAAAAGCATTATGGGGATAATGGGCCTAGCGATAAATTCTGGAGCGACAATTAAACTTATTGTTGATGGTAGCGACGAGGTGGAAGCGCTTCAGAAATTAAAAGATTTGCTTAAGTGATTATTTGATAAATAAAAACTCTCCTTATAAATAAAAAGGCTGTTCCCTACCTAGGAACAGCCTTTTTATTGAGTATATTTGGTTAGTGTGTGAATTAGTTATTTTTTTTGTCTTCTAGAGAATTACGGCTGATAACATGGTCAACTAAACCATATTCTTTTGCTCTATCAGCAGTCATAAAGTTGTCGCGTTCTGTATCTCTTGCGATGATATCAATAGGTTGACCAGTACGCTCAGATAAAATACCGTTTAATTTATCGCGTAAGAATAGAATACGTTTAGCAGCAATTTCAATTTCCGTTGCTTGACCTTGAGCTCCACCAAGTGGTTGGTGAATCATTACTTCACTGTTTGGAAGAGCATAACGCTTCCCTTTTGCACCAGCAGCAAGTAAGAAGGCACCCATAGATGCAGCCATACCAATACAGATTGTTTGAACATCTGGCTTAATATATTGCATTGTATCATAAATGGCCATCCCAGCAGTGATGCTTCCGCCTGGGCTATTAATATAGATCGATACATCTTTTTCAGGATTTTCTGTTTCTAAGAATAAAAGCTGTGATACGATAGAGTTAGCTACATTATCATCAATAGCACTACCAAGCATAATAATACGGTCTTTTAATAAACGGGAGTAAATATCGTAAGCGCGTTCTCCTCTGTTTGTTTGCTCAATAACTGTAGGAATTAAATTCATTTAAAATCCTCCTTTATAATGTCTGTTCAAAAACGATAAGTATTTGTTTCTTCAGTAAGATGAAAAACATCTAAACTGTATGTAATCCTAATGATACACGGATGGTCAATTAAGGTCAAACTTAAAAGCCTAAATACCTAAAAATATCATTCGACATCTTTTTTTATAGCAGTTTTCCTAAAGTTGTTGCTACGTATATTTTTAAATTTTGGTTCTATTATAACAGAATGTTAACGGTACTATGATTGGCAAATTAACAGTATAATTCCGTTTAAGCGGATAAGCACGTAATAACAGAGCCTAATTTTAAAAGTACAATAGCGTTTCATTGGGAAGTCGATACTTGAAGGTATAAGGAGATCCATCCTTTTATTTCCTCTACAATCCTTTCTACATGATACCCATTGCTCCTATTTTTAAACATCATCTATTGCATAAAATAGTAACTTCGCTTATAATATGAAGGCGTTACTTCAATGGGGCGCAAGTTATACACAATGCCCTTGTGGTGCAACGGATAGCACGTAAGATTCCGGTTCTTAAAATGGGGGTTCGATTCCCTCCGAGGGCGCTAATAAAATAATAAAAAGGTTTTTCTGAAGTTTCGAACAATCGTCGATTCTTTAGAAAAACCTTTTTATTTTGCTTCTATTTTAAGTACCTAAAAATAAATCAGATTGCTGATTCAGCTTTTAGGCTGTTTTTCCTTTGTGAGAAGCTTTGTGTTTATATTACTACCTTATTATATTTCTATAAAGACTACTGTTTAAAGAAAGGTTTTCATGTAAAGTATTCAAATATCAAAATTCCTCTTTTTAGTTATTAATACTTGCTTAATATATTCATTCAAACACCATTTTCCTTTTTCAAAAAAACAATTAAAAATTAAGGGAATAATTATTCATTTTTTCCAAATAGTAAGAAAAGAAAGAACGACACTTTTTCGTCAAATTTTACAAAAAATAGACACATATCAGTTGAATTCATACTATACTGGTGTTAGAATTGTTCTTGTAGCAGGGAAGTTATTTTTTTTGTAGTACCCGGGACGAAAAATGTCTATGTGGGACTTCTTGCGACCACTGTAAGTGAAGGAGCGCATCAAGCATGGTTTCATTTATTGAGATTCAAAAAAGATTATTACCTGATTTACTTACAGTTATGCAAAAAAGGTACTATATTCTGCAATACATTAAGAATATGCAGCCTGTCGGAAGAAGAAGTCTGGCAGTGAGCCTAGGACTGACCGAAAGAGTCTTGAGAAGTGAAGTCGAGTTTTTAAAAGATCAGCAGCTTATACATATTTCAAACATCGGCATGACAGTCACTTTAAAAGGGGAAGAAGTATTGGAAAGTCTTTCTAGTGTAATGAGAGAAGTAACGGGTATTAACGAAATGGAGCAGCTACTGCAACGAAAACTTGGCATCAGTAAGGTAATTATCGTTGCGGGAGACAGTGATCATTCTCCATGGGTAAAAAAAGAATTAGGACTTGCGACAGCAAATTGTATGAAATCTCTCCTAAAGGGAAATAATATCATCGCAGTTACTGGTGGGACTACTATGTCTTCTGTTGCTGATGCTCTAACACCAAGTGTTGCAGATGGCGAATTATTATTTGTTCCTGCTCGTGGTGGAATAGGAGAAGATGTCAAAAATCAGGCAAATACAATTTGTTCCATGATGGCAGACCATACTGCTTCAAAACATCGAGTGTTATACGCTCCAGATGAGGTCAGTGAAGAGATGTACAAAAGCATTTCTAACGACCCTCGTATAAGTGAAGTATTAAAACTTATACGTTCAGCAAACCTTTTAGTTCATGGTATAGGCGAGGCGCTTACGATGGCGAATCGTAGAAATACAACTAAAAGCGATCTAGAAAAGATTAAGAATGCGGAAGCCGTTGGTGAGGCATTTGGGTATTACTTCAATGAAGAGGGAGAGGTTGTCCATAAGGTCCAAACAATTGGCCTTAGACTAGAAGATTTATCTTCCGTACCTAATATTATCGCTGTAGCTGGTGGAGCATCTAAATCAAAGGCTATACGTGCTTATTTAAAAGAAGCACCAACTTCAACTATTTTAATAACAGATGAAGGAGCCGCAAAAAAATTGATATAATGGGAAATCCCTTTATATATTTAATACTCTTAAAATTAGAGGAGGAAATTTATAATGACAGTAAAAGTAGGTATTAACGGTTTTGGACGTATCGGACGTTTAGCATTCAGAAAAATCATGGAAAACCCAGAATTAGAAGTGGTTGCAATCAATGATTTAACTGACACTAAAATGCTAGCACATCTTTTAAAATATGATTCATCTCAAGGAACTTTCCAAGGTGAAATCGAAGTACATGAAGGCTACTTCTTAGTAAACGGTCAAAAAGTTGTTACAACTGCTGAAAGAAATCCAGCTGACCTTAAATGGGGAGAACTAGGTGTAGATACAGTTATCGAATCTACTGGTTTCTTCACAACTAAAGAAAAAGCAGAAGCTCACATTCAAGCAGGTGCTAAAAATGTAGTTATTTCTGCTCCAGCAACTGGCGAAATGAAAACAGTTGTTTACAATGTAAACCATGACGTTCTTGATGGAACTGAAACAGTTATCTCTGGTGCTTCTTGTACTACTAACTGTCTTGCTCCTATGGCACAAGTTCTTCAAAATAAATATGGTATCGTATCTGGTTTAATGACTACAATTCACGCTTACACTGGCGACCAAAACACTTTAGATGCTCCACATCCAAAAGGTGACTTCCGTCGTGCGCGTGCAGCTGCTGAAAACATTATTCCTAACTCAACTGGTGCTGCTAAAGCAATCGGTTTAGTATTACCTGAACTTCAAGGTAAATTAGACGGTGCTGCTCAACGTGTTCCAGTTAAAACTGGTTCATTAACAGAGCTTGTAACTGTTCTTGACAAAAAAGTTACTGTTGAAGAAATCAACGCTGCAATGAAAGAAGCTGCTAACGAATCTTTCGGTTACACAGAAGAAGAGCTTGTATCTTCTGACATTATCGGAATTAGCTATGGTTCATTATTCGATGCAACTCAAACAAAAGTAATCACTGTTGGTGATCAACAACTTGTTAAAACTGTTGCTTGGTATGATAACGAAATGTCTTACACTAACCAATTAGTAAGAACTGTTAAGCACTTTGCACAACTTGCAACAAAATAATTTCCCTTTTCAATGGAAATATGTGCGAGTTAATAAGCACCCCCTTTAATCTAACAGCGGAAACAACTTTTGTTTCCGCTATTTTAAAAATATGCAGTGGAGGGTACCTATAATGAATAAGAAAACAATTCGTGATATCGATTTAAAAGGGAAAAAAGCTTTTGTTCGCGTTGACTTTAACGTACCAATGAAAGATCAACAAATCACTGATGAAACAAGAATTCAAGCTGCACTTCCAACTATTAACGGTTTAGTAGAAAGTGGAGCAATTGTTATTCTTGCAAGCCACTTAGGACGTCCAAAAGGTGAAGTTGTAGAAGAGTTACGTTTAACTCCTGTTGCAAAACGTCTTTCTGAAATACTAGGTAAAGAAGTTGTAAAAGCTGATGAATCATACGGTGAAGCTGTTAAAGCACAAATCAGCAAGCTTTCAGAAGGAGATGTAATCCTTCTTGAAAACGTACGTTTCAATGCTGGAGAAGAAAAAAATGATGCAGAGTTAGCAAAACAATATGCAGAGCTTGCAGATGTATTTGTAAATGATGCATTTGGTGCTGCACACCGTGCCCATGCTTCAACAGAAGGAATTGCTCATCATATTCCAGCTGTATCTGGATTATTAATGCAAAAAGAACTAGATGTTCTTGGTAAAGCTTTATCCAATCCTGATCGCCCATTCACTGCTATTATTGGTGGAGCAAAAGTTAAGGATAAAATTGGAGTAATTGAAAACCTTCTAGAAAAAGTTGATAACTTAATCATAGGCGGAGGCTTAGCTTATACTTTCGTTAAAGCACTTGGTCATGAAGTTGGTCAATCATTATTAGAAGAAGACAAAATCGATCTTGCTAAATCATATATGGAAAAAGCAAAAGAAAAGGGCGTTAAGTTTTATATGCCTGTTGATGTTACAGTTGCAGATGATTTCTCTAACGATGCTAACATCAAAACAGTTTCTATTGAAGAAATTCCAGCTGAATGGGAAGCATTAGATATTGGTCCTAAAACACGTGAAATTTATGCAGATGTTATTAAGAGTTCTAAATTAGTTATTTGGAACGGACCAATGGGTGTATTTGAATTAGATGCTTTCGCTAAAGGTACAAAAGCAGTTGCAGAAGTACTTGCTGAATCTCAAGATACATATTCCGTAATCGGTGGTGGAGATTCTGCAGCAGCAGTTGAGAAATTCGATTTAGCTAATAAAATGAGTCATATTTCTACTGGTGGCGGTGCTTCATTAGAATTTATGGAAGGTAAAGAACTTCCAGGAGTAGTGGCTTTAAACGACAAATAATATCTTTATAGATATGCACGAAAGGATGTAAACAATGCGCAAGCCAATTATTGCAGGTAACTGGAAAATGAACAAAACACTTCCTGAAGCGACTGAGTTCATTTTAGAAGTAAAAGCTTCTGTTCCATCAAGTGAAAAAGTGGATACAGTTGTATGTGCTCCTGCGTTATTTTTAGGACAATTAGTAGAATTAACGGATGGCACAGATGTAAAAATCGGTGCTCAAAACATGCATTTCGAAAAAAGTGGTGCATTTACTGGCGAAATCAGCCCAGTTGCATTAGAAAATATCGGTGCTAAATATGTAGTGCTTGGTCATTCAGAGCGTCGTGAGTTCTTTAACGAAACAGACGAGTCTGTTAACAAAAAGACACTTGCTGCTTTTGAAAATGGCTTAACTCCAATCGTTTGCTGTGGTGAAACACTTGAGCAAAGAGAAAACGGCGAAACAAATGATTTCGTTGCATCTCAAGTAACAAAAGCGCTTAACGGCTTAACTCCAGAACAAGCAAAAGCAACAGTTGTTGCATATGAGCCAATCTGGGCAATTGGAACTGGTAAATCTTCTACTTCTGCAGATGCAAACGAAGTATGTGCACATATCCGTAAAGTAGTAAGTGAGCAATTCTCTCCAGAAGTTGCTGAACACATCCGTATTCAATACGGCGGTAGCGTTAAGCCTGAGAACATTAAAGAATATATGGCACAGCCAGATATTGACGGAGCATTAGTAGGTGGAGCTAGCCTAGAGGCTCAAAGCTTTTTAGCTTTATTGGAGGCAGGTAAGAATGAGTAAATCTCCAGTAGCTTTAATCATTTTAGATGGTTTTGCTTTAAGAAGCGAACGCATGGGAAATGCAGTAGCACAAGCAAATAAGCCTAATTTCGATAAATATTGGAACGCTTATCCTCATGCTACTTTAGTAGCTAGTGGGGAAGCTGTTGGTCTTCCAGAAGGACAAATGGGTAACTCTGAAGTTGGACATTTGAATATCGGTGCCGGCCGGATCGTATATCAAAGTTTGACTAGAGTAAATGTTTCTATCAGAGAAGGCGAATTTTACAAAAACGAAACTTTCGTTAATGCAATGAAGCATGTAAAAGAAAAAGGCAAAAATCTACACCTATTTGGATTATTATCTGATGGTGGAGTTCATAGCCATATTGAACATATGTATGCACTTCTTCGTCTAGCAAAAGAAGAAGGAATCGAAAATGTATATATTCATGGAATCTTAGATGGCCGAGACGTCGGTCAAAAGACTGCTGAAAAATACATTAAAGCTACACAAGAAAAAATCGCTGAATACGGTGTAGGTGAATTTGCTACGATTTCTGGACGCTACTATTCAATGGATAGAGATAAACGTTGGGATCGTGTAGAAAAATCATATCGTGCAATGGTATATGGAGAAGGACCAGTATATTCTGATCCATTACAAGTAGTAGAAGATAACTACAATAACGGAATCTTTGATGAGTTCGTACTTCCATCCGTAATCACAAAAGAAAACGGTGAGCCTGTTGCGACAATTAAAGATGAAGATGCGGTTATTTTCTATAACTTCCGTCCAGACCGTGCGATCCAAATTTCTAATACTTTCACAAATGAAGACTTCCGTTCATTCGATCGTGGAGAAAAACATCCAAAAAATCTTTACTTTGTATGTTTAACTCATTTTAGTGAAACAGTAAATGGGTATGTTGCATTCAAGCCAACAAACTTGGATAACACATTAGGTGAAGTCCTTTCACAAAATGGGTTGACTCAACTTCGTATCGCTGAAACAGAAAAGTATCCACATGTTACTTTCTTTATGAGCGGTGGACGTGAAGCAGAGTTCCCTGGTGAAAAACGTATCTTAATCAATTCACCAAAAGTGGCAACTTATGATTTAAAACCTGAAATGAGTGCGTATGAAGTAACAGATGCACTATTGAAGGAAATTGAAGCAGATAATTTTGATGCAATCATTCTAAACTTCGCTAATCCTGATATGGTTGGGCACTCCGGAATGCTTGAGCCAACAATCAAAGCGATTGAAACAGTTGATGAATGTTTAGGAAAAATTATCACTTTAATTGAACAAAAAGGTGGTAAAGCAATTATCACAGCTGACCATGGTAATTCAGATGAAGTGGTAACACTTGATGGAACACCGATGACAGCACATACAACAAATCCAGTTCCTGTAATCGTAACAGATAAAAATGCTGAATTACGTACAGATGGTATTTTAGGAGATCTTGCTCCTACTATGTTAGATTTATTAGGACTTGATAAACCAGCAGAAATGACTGGAACATCTATTATTAAAAAATAAGTAATAAAATTAAAGGAGAGAATAAATATGCCTTATATTCAACAAGTTTATGCTCGTGAAGTATTAGATTCACGTGGTAACCCAACAGTAGAAGTAGAAGTATTAACTGAATCAGGATTCTTTGGTCGCGCACTAGTTCCATCTGGTGCTTCAACTGGTGAATACGAAGCAGTTGAATTACGTGATGGTGACAAATCTCGTTACCTTGGTAAAGGTGTTCTTAAAGCAGTAGAAAACGTAAACGAAGTAATTGCTGAAGCAATTATCGGTATGGACGTTACTGATCAAGTTGGAATCGACAGAACAATGATCGAGCTTGATGGAACAGAAAACAAAGGTAAATTAGGTGCTAACGCAATCCTTGGTGTATCTATGGCTGCTGCACATGCTGCTGCTGAAGTAGTAGGATTACCTTTATACCGTTACCTTGGTGGATTCAATGCAAAACAATTACCAACTCCAATGATGAACATCATCAACGGTGGTTCACATGCTGATAACAACGTTGATTTCCAAGAATTCATGATCTTGCCAGTAGGAGCTCCAACTTTCAAAGAAGCTCTACGTATGGGTGCTGAAGTATTCCATGCATTAAAAGCTGTTTTACATGCAAAAGGTTTAAACACTGCTGTAGGTGATGAAGGTGGATTCGCTCCAAACCTTGGTTCGAACCGTGAAGCATTAGAAGTAATCATCGAAGCAATCAAAAAAGCTGGTTATGAGCCAGGCAAAGATGTATTCTTAGGAATGGACGTTGCTTCTTCTGAATTCTTTAACAAAGAAACTGGAAAATATGATCTTGCTGGAGAAGGCCGTAATGGTTTAACTTCTGAAGAATTAGTATCTTTCTACGAAGAGTTAGTTAACGAATTCCCAATCCTATCTATTGAAGATGGATTAGATGAAAACGACTGGGAAGGTCATAAATTATTAACAGACCGTATCGGTTCTAAAGTACAATTAGTTGGTGATGATTTATTCGTTACAAACACTAAAAAATTAGCTGAAGGTATCGAAAAAGGTATTGCTAACTCAATCCTTATCAAAGTTAACCAAATTGGTACTTTAACTGAAACATTCGAAGCTATCGAAATGGCTAAACGTGCTGGTTACACAGCTGTTGTTTCTCACCGTTCTGGTGAAACAGAAGATGCTACAATCGCTGACATCGCTGTTGCTACTAACGCTGGCCAAATCAAAACTGGTTCATTATCTCGTACAGACCGTATTGCTAAATACAACCAACTTCTTCGCATCGAAGACGAGCTTGGCGAGTTAGCAGTATACGATGGTCTTAAATCTTTCTATAACCTTAAGAAATAATAGAAGTTAAGCTTTCCTTAACTTGATAAGCACCCTAGCTTTAGGAGATTTCCTATAAGCTAGGGTGCTTTTTAATAATTGTGAAAGAATAGGGAGAAGAGGAGCCGCATCATTTCTCAGTGCCCGAAAACAAGAGATCCAGCAGGAAAAGGGAACAGAGGAGCGTTCTCTGAGCCCGAAAACAAGAGATCCAGCAGGAAAAGGTAACAGAGGAGCGTTCTCTGAGCCCGAAAACAAGAGATTCAGCAAGAAAAGGTAACAGAGGAACGTTCTCTGAGCCCGAAAACAAGAGATTCAGCAAGAAAAGGTAACAGAGGAGCGTTCTCTGAGCCCGAAAACAAGAGATCCAACAAGAAAAGGGAACAGAGGAACGTTCTCAGTGCCCGAATACAAAAAATCCAGCAGGAAAAGGTAACAGAGGAGCGTTCTCTGAGCCCGAAAACAAGAGATTCAGCAGGAAAAGGTAACAGAGGAGCGTTCTCTGAGCCCGAAAACAAGAGATCCAGCAGGAAAAGGTAACAGAGGAGCGTTCTCTGAGCCCGAAAACAAGAGATCCAGCAGGAAAAGGTAACAGAGGAGCGTTCTCTGAGCCCGAGAGCAAGAGATCCAGCAGGAAAAGGGAACAGATGCTTCTTATTCAAAGGTTATCGCGTAATTAAGAGAACTCTTCCATACATTCATGCTGGATAAATATATTCTACTAATTATTATGACAAAGAAAGCGACATACTATTGTGGCAAAACATAAAATATGATACATTTAAACTAATGTAGGTTGGGTTTAATGGAGGTGTTTGATATGATACACACAGTTTTGATTACTTTATTGATTATCGTTGCGATTGCATTAATCGTAGTAGTACTTCTTCAAAATGGTAAGAGTGCTGGACTATCTGGAGCAATTTCTGGTGGTGCAGAGCAGTTATTTGGTAAACAAAAAGCACGTGGTTTAGAATTAATCCTTCACAATGCAACAATCGTTTTAGCAATTCTATTTTTTGTATTAACGATTGCAGTTAGTTATTTTGATCTATAATAACGAAATTCGGTATAGATAAAAAACCTGGCCATGAAAGGTCAGGTTTTTTTTCGGAATACAATCATACATAAGTGTTGATTTAAAGAAGGAACGACCTTACTAAAGAAAAATCATATTACTGGATTCTTCCATTTCTTTTTTACTACAATAAAAGATAGTTCTTTTTCTAATTAACATAGTAATTTTAATTATAGATAAGGATGAAGGAGAAAATAATAAGATAAAGGAGCGCTATCTAATGAAAATAGTAGAACAGAAGCCATTAACATTTAAAGGAGATAATAAACGTGCTGTGCTGTTATTGCATGGATTTACAGGTAATACATCTGATGTGCGTTTGCTAGGTAGATATTTAAATACAAAGGGGTATACATGCTATGTTCCTTTATATAAAGGTCATGGTGTTCCGCCAGAAGAATTAGTCGAGTCTGGACCGAAAGATTGGTGGAAAGATGTTACGGAAGCATACCAGCATTTAAAGGATATGGGATATGAAGAAATTGCCGTTGGCGGACTATCCTTAGGAGGGGTATTTTCCCTTAAATTAGGTTACACTGTACCTGTAAAGGGTATCGTAACCATGTGTGCTCCGATGTATATCAAGAGTGAAGAAGTAATGTATGAAGGAGTGCTTGAATACGCTCGCAATTATAAGCAACGCGAGAAAAAATCAGAAGAAGTCATCGAACAGGAAATGGGTCAATTTAAGCCGATGAATACACTGAAGGAATTACAAAATCTTATAAAAGAAGTAAGAGACTCTATTGACCTTATTTATTCACCCGTATTTGTTATACAGGCCAGACATGATCAAATGATTGATATAAATAGTGCTAATATTATTTATGAAGAAGTGGAATCGATTTACAAAGACATAAAATGGTATGAAAACTCAAGTCATGTTATTACACATGATAAAGAGAAAGAACAGGTATTTGAAGATTTCTATCAGTTTTTAGAAAAACTAGATTGGAAAGAATGAGAAGCAAAGGAGGTTTTTTGTTTGGAAGATATAATTAAGGAAAATGTCGAGAAGTTATTAACCTATATGAAAGATGAAGCCTACAAACCATTAACGGTGCAAGAATTAGAAGAGGCTTTTGGAATAGAGGATTCTTCTCACTTCAAAGATTTTGTAAAGGCACTTGTACAGATGGAGGAAAAGGGGCTAGTCGTTCGTACAAGAAGCAATCGTTACGGTTTACCGGAAAAAATGAACCTTATTCGAGGGAAACTAGCAGGACATGCAAAAGGGTTTGCATTTGTTATTCCAGAAGAACAAGGGATGGATGATATCTTTATCCCTCCAAATGAAGTAAAAACAGCGTTAAACGGAGATATTGTGTTAGCTCGTGTCACTTCTGAGAGTTCTGGTCAAAGAAGAGAAGGGACAATCGTCCGAATTATTGAAAGAGGCGTACAGCAAATTGTTGGTACATATTCGGAAAGCAAGCATTTTGGCTTTGTAATACCTGATGATAAAAAAATCGCAACGGATATTTTTATCCCTAAAGGCAGTACAAAAGGAGCTATCGAAGGGCATAAGGTAGTTGTTAAACTAACTTCCTATCCAGAAGGCAGAAAGAATGCAGAAGGAGAAGTTATCAAAATACTAGGGCATAAGAATGACCCAGGTGTGGATATTTTATCGGTAATACATAAGCATGGATTACCACTAGCTTTCCCGGAAAATGTACTAGATCAAGCGAATAGTGCTCCAGATACGATAGATGAAAAGGAAATTGCCAATAGACGAGATTTGCGTAATGAAACAATTGTCACCATTGATGGCGCAGACGCAAAAGATTTGGATGATGCGGTTACTGTTACAATTTTAGAAAATGGTCATTATAAACTAGGAGTTCATATTGCGGATGTTTCTTATTATGTAACAGAAAATTCTCCGATTGATGTAGAAGCAGAGGAAAGGGGAACGAGTGTTTATTTAGTAGACCGTGTGATTCCAATGATTCCACATCGCTTATCAAATGGAATATGTTCCTTAAATCCAAAAGTAGATCGTTTGACTCTTTCCTGTGAGATGGAAATCTCACCAGAGGGGGAAGTAGTGAAGCATGAAATTTTCCAAAGCGTCATTAAGACCACAGAGCGCATGACCTATGCAGATGTGAATTCGATCTTACACGAAAAAGATGAAGCATTGAGAGCTAAATATGAAGGTCTTGTACCGATGTTTGAACGAATGGAAGAGCTAGCAGCCATCCTTCGCAAAAAACGGATGACTCGTGGTGCCATTGATTTTGATTTTAAAGAATCCAAAGTAATCGTAGATGAAGATGGAAAGCCACAGGATGTCATTTTAAGAGAACGATCTGTTGCAGAAAAATTAATTGAAGAATTTATGCTTGTGGCCAATGAAACGGTTGCGGAACATTTCCATTGGATGCAGGTACCGTTTATCTATCGTATTCACGAAGATCCAAAAGAAGAAAAGCTAAGAAGATTCTTCGAGTTTATTACAAACTTTGGCTATATTGTTAAGGGAACAGCAAATTCTGTCCATCCTAGAGCATTACAGGAAATTATCGAAGCAGTTCAAGGAACGCCGGAAGAAATGGTTATTTCAACGGTAATGCTGCGATCGATGCAACAAGCGAAATACTACCCTGAAAGCTTAGGACATTTTGGTTTATCAACTGAATTCTATACGCATTTTACTTCACCTATTAGACGTTATCCAGATTTAATCGTCCATCGATTGATTCGGACGTATTTAATTGAAGGGGATATCAGTTCAGCGACACAAGAAAAATGGAATAGCCGCTTAACAGAAATAGCAGAGCACTCTTCTAGTATGGAAAGAAGATCAGTAGAAGCTGAGCGTGAAACAGATGAGTTGAAGAAATCAGAGTACATGCTTGATAAAATCGGCGAAGAATATGATGGTATTATTAGCTCCGTTACGAATTTTGGAATGTTTGTAGAGCTTACAAATACAATCGAAGGACTTGTCCATGTCAGTTATATGACCGATGACTACTATCGTTATGATGAACGTCATTTTGCCATGATTGGCGAAAGAACAGGAAAGGTCTTCCGTATTGGAGACGAAATTACGGTGCGTGTTGTAAATGTAAATAAAGATGAACGCGCAATTGACTTTGAAATTGTCGGCATGAAGGGAACACGCCGCAGAGATCCAAAGAAAGATGGCAAGGTATTCTCTACTGGCAGTGTGTCTCGTGTACCACGTAAAGGTAAATCAGATAGAGATACGGATAGAAAAGGAAAACCTGGAGAATCTCGCCGTAAAGGAAAGAATGATCGAAAACACTTCGAAAATGCACCAAAAGCAAAGCGAAAGAAAAAGAGACGTTAACTAAAAATTTGCTAAGCATTAAATGGCATGTGGTTTCTATCTGAAAAAGGAAACCACGTGCAGGGGATGTTTGTATAATAGACATTCTTTTGATAAAATTATTGGCAGAGTAGGGGGAAGAGGCATGCCAAAAGGTGAAGGGAAATTAGTTGCACAGAATAAAAAAGCAAATCATGATTACTTTATTGAGGAGACTTACGAGGCAGGGATTGTTCTTCAAGGAACTGAAATCAAAGCAATTCGTGCTGGAAGAGTAAACTTAAAGGAATCATATGCACGCATTATTAATGGAGAAGTATTCCTGCTCGGAATGCATATTAGTCCCTATGAGCAAGGAAACCGATACAATCATGACCCTTTAAGAACAAGAAAACTTTTATTACATCGAAAACAAATCAATAAATTAATTGGGGAGACAAAAGAAGTAGGTTATGCTTTAGTCCCACTAAAGATTTATTTTAAAAATGGTTATGCAAAGGTTTTGATTGGTCTAGGTAAGGGTAAAAAGAACTATGATAAGCGTGAAACCTTAAAACGTAAAGAAGCAAATCGTAGCATCGAACGTGCTTTACGTGAAAGGCAAAAAATGTAATCCAAAACTTTACAATTGAAATACGCTATAGTTATGTTATAATAATTTATGTCGATATGACAACATAAATTTAAGCTCCTATTTCAGAGCTTCCGAAACGTTACGCTTTTCTATTAAAGCGGGAATCATGTAATGTAACAATTGCTTGATTTTATCCTAATAATGGGGACGCTACGGATTCGACAGGGATAGTTCGAGCTTAGGTTGCGAGTCGAGGGGATCGGCCTCGTTAAAACGTCAAAGCCTATAACTGGCAAACAACAAAACAACTTCGCTTTAGCTGCTTAATAGCGCTTAGCGGTTCCTCCCTCCATCGCCCATGTGGTAGGGTCAGGGACTCAAACTGAGTGGGCTACGCCGGATTCCACCGTCTGAGGAAGAAGGAAGAGAACAACCAGACTAGCTTACCGGACGCCTGTCAACAGGCAGAAGAATAAGCGAAATGCGAATATGTTGACTACACTCGTAGAAGCTTAAGTGCCGATGTTTCTGGACGTGGGTTCGATTAATTTTAGTCGCCTTGTATGGTAACATATAAGTGAAAATCTGGCTTTATCGGTGAAACCTAAGTCACATTAACTGTGATAAGGCAATGCCGAGCGGTATGTGAAGTAATTCAACAGCCGTGTATCGACTTATAGGCTGCCAAGAATTTGGTAGCACTAGGATACGGAATGCTACTTTAAAGTAAATTTATATTTCGTATAAGACGCCAGAGGACCAAACTAAATATTACAGGTTCAAGATATAGTCAGTGCCATGACGAAAGCATGGAATTGCACGTCCCACCGTCTCCACCAAATACATATTTGGTGGTTTTTATTTTGTCTATATGTGACGTAAAGCATAAGTTTTCCGTTTGGAAAGCTTATGCTTTATTTTGTTTTAGGAAATTTTATGCTTTATTTAAGATATAAAAGCATAACAATCTTTATTAGCTAAGTACGCTTAGTATAAGGAATTTTGTCTATTAAATTCATAAAATCCTTGATTAATTTTCATATTTAACATAATATTAAAATAATTATGAATATTACCTTTCTAATGATAAGCGCACATTTCCCAACCCTACGGACAAATGTGTGCTTTTTTAATTAAATGGGGGAGGAATACTTTTCCATCTTAGCGAGATACTACCTCTAAATAGAGGTGGTCCTTATGTATGAACATTTATTTATAACCCCTAGAAGTGTTTTATATAATATAGAGCCAATCGGTACTGGTTCCGAATTTGTTGAAAGTTTAACAAGCTATTTAGCTAGAGTTGCGTTTGAGCATAATACATCCGTTGGTCATTTGGTAAATAAATTACTAATCCCGAGTATGGATAAGGACTATCTTCATAGAAGTCGTGATTTTGGAGGTAATCGATTTTATGAAGGTGCGAAAACGATAAACGGATACATGGAAAATTCCTTGAGTGTGGTAAAGGCAATCGAAAAATTAACAGTTAGGGACGATATACATAAATTGACATTAATAAGATGGAAAAACGTATTTCCTTTAAGGGAGCTGTTAAAGAAATCCTTAGCTTGGTGTCCTTTTTGTATCAAAGAATGGAAAGAAAATAATAAAACAGTTTATTATCCTTTAATATGGTCCATAGACTTAGTCCATATGTGCCATATTCATTCATGTTTTCTAATAAATAAATGTCCAACTTGCTTTAAGCAACAGGATATTCTAAGGAGGCAATCGTTAGTTGGTATTTGCCAACACTGTCTTCGACAATTAGATGATGGTGCAACAAAAGAGAAATATGGCCAAGAAAATAAGGATTGGCAAGGTTTTGTAATTGATAATGTTTGTTCATTGTTAAATTATGATGGAAAAATAAATACAGGCGAGAACTCACTTCTTGTTAAGAATCTTAATCTTATTTGTGAAAAAGTATTCGATGGAAGTATTAACGAATTTAGTAAACAATTAAATTTTGCAAGAAGTTCGGTAGTAGGATGGATTAAAGGCAAGGTTAAACCAACCTTAGAAAATCAATTATACATATGCCAGAGGTTAAATATAGAAATAGAACAATTATTACTTACTACCAACATTCAAAATTTTCATATAGTTAAACAAAGGAAAAGAATTATAAATACTTCATCAAAACCTAAAAGAGTTGACTATTACATTGTTGAGAAGGAGTTAGAAAAAGTTATCCAAAATAAGGAAAATATATCAATGGAAGCAGCTGCTAAAAAAGTAGGCATAAATAAAAGAACACTTTATAGAAAATTTCGCCATCTTTGCGTTCAAATCTCAAATCATTATAAGCAATACCTTGAAGAAAGAAAGCTTCAAAGAATACTATGTTTAAAAATTCAGGTTGAAGCTACTTTCACAAACCTATATATGCAGGGAATTTATCCAAGTAGGAGGAAGATAGAATTTGTTATGAATAAACCAGGTGTACTCAAAGAAAGAGAGTTACAATCTCACTGGAAGGGTTTATTAGGTAAACAAGGTTTACTATTTGAACGTAATTTAGGGGAGTGTGAAGATATTGGTGATGAATTCCAATGAGTTTCACGAATGGTCTAAAGAACTTAATTTGTCTGAAGAAGCAATAGAACAAATAAAAATAATCAGATTATCTGATCCATCACGCCTTGTTGGTGGAGGGGCTCGGAATGTTCCTGGAGAGTTCACTAGTAAAAAAATGGGTGTAACCATTCAATTTGAGAGCTCAAAAGTTGAGCTGGCTGCAATATACATGATGGAGTTTGATGATAATGTATTGGAATTCTATGATCAACCTCCTTCAATTAAATTAAACAAAGTAGGTTGGAAAACACCTGACTTTTTTGTAATTGAGAAAGACAGAGCATATTGGATTGAGTGGAAAACAGAAGATGAATTGATTAAGCTATCACAAAAGAAAAATGCAAAGTATTATTTGGATGAGGAGAGTAATTGGCGTTATTTACCAGGAGAGGAATATTGTAAATCACTTGGAATTGAGTTTAAAGTAGGCTCATCAAAAGATATTAATTGGACCTTACAAAGAAATCTAATTTACTTAAAAGATTATTTAGGGAGCGAAAAACCAAATGAAGAAGTTATTTCTTCTGTAAAGAATAACATAATGGCTTCTCCAGGAATAACTTTGAAAAAGTTGATCGATTCTTCAGGTGAAGATTTTACTTTAGATGATATTAACATCTTAATTGCTCAAGATATTTTATACGTTGACCTTTTCACATCGTTATTGGTAGAGCCTAGTTCTGTTAAGATTTATTGTACCAAGGAGCAAAATAGGAGCTTTATAAATCTTTGGGAATCTTCTAGAGAGAAGAAGGAAGTAAGCGTGGTTAAAATCACAAATGGCTCAAAGATATTGTGGGGAGAAATACAGTGGAAAATCCTTAATCATGATATAAAAAACCTATTTTTGGTATCAGATTCTGGTGATTATAATGAAGTCCCCATAGAAACGTTTGAAAGATATGTTTCAGAAGGTTATATTACAGGTTTGAATTCAGATGATGACATAGATGATGAAAAAGTCAAAGAATTGATTACTACTGCTGCTGAGGCAGACTTGAAAATAGCAAACAGAAAATACTCGATTGTTAAAAAGATTTTGCAAGGAGATGAAATAGGACCAATAAAAGAAACGGATAGAACAATAAGAAATTGGATAAAGGCATATAGGGATGCCGAAGATTTATATGGGAACGGATACCTTGGACTATTACCAAATGATAAAAACAAAGGTAACCGTAATAGAAAAATTCCAACAAAATCAATTGAGTTAATGGAAGAGGTTATAAATGAAAGCTATGAATCAATAAAAATAAAAACTGCAAAAGTTGTTCATGGAGAATATCAAACTCTTTGTGAAAACAACAAAGTTCCTCCAGCGTCATACCAAACCTTTTGTGAAGCAATAAGGAAACGGAGTATTTTTGAGTTAACAAAAAGTAGAGAAGGTGATCGTGCCGCCTATAAATACGAGGAATTTTATTGGTCACTAGAGTACACCACACCAAAACATGGAGATAGAGCTTTTGAAATCGCTCATATTGATCATACTCTACTAGATATTGAATTAGATATTGGAAATGGGAAATCAAAAAAACCATGGTGCACATTTTTAACAGATGCTTTTTCAAGGAGAATTTTAGCTTTTTATTTAACATTTGATTCCCCGTGTATTAGCTCAAACATGATGATTATAAGAGAATGTGTTAGAAAATATAATCGGCTTCCTCAAACTTTGGTCGTGGATGGAGGGAGAGATTTTCACAGCATTTATTTTGAGTCACTACTTGCAATGTATGAAGTTGAAAAGAAAACCAGACCCGCTGCAAAGGCTAGGTTTGGTAGCGTAGTCGAGCGTCTATTTGGTATCGCAAATAAACTGTTAATCCATAATCTACTTGGAAATACTCAGGTGATGAAAAATGTACGTCAAGTAACTAAACAGGTGAATCCTAAGAATCATGCAGTTTGGAACTTGGAACTATTGACAGAAAGGTTAGAAAATTGGATAGACGAAGTTTATGATATCCGTGAACATCCAGCACATTTTATGACTCCTAAGGATGCATTTAATCATTTAATAGCATCAACAGGCAAACGATTTACTAGACTTATACCTTACAATGAAGAGTTTATCATTCTAACATTACCATCTCCTAAACCAAGACACCGTAAGGTTCATCCGGGCAAAGGTATTAAATTGAACTACTATTATTACTCGAATGACAAGTTTCGTAATAGAGAGATTGAAAATAGTATGGTAGAAGTTCGTTACGATCCATTTAATATAGGTGTTGCATACGCTTATGTAAATAAACGATGGGAAAAATGCTATTCTGAGTATTATTCCATTGTAAATGGAAAGACAGAAAAACAGATAAAACTGATTACAGAGGAGCTTCGTCACAAGAGAAAAGAATTTGAAAAAAACAGTTCAATTACAGCGAAAATGATTGCGGAATTTATTCTTGAATCTGAAGAAATAGAAAACCGTTTATTATTGGAAAAGCAGGGTAAAAGCATTGATGCGGTCCAATTAACATTGATAGAAGGAACTGGGAAGAACGATGATATGCTTAACAAAAGGCCGGATAAAACTGATGTTAATTTTTTTGATGATGATATGGATTTAGTGTTTTTGGGGAGGGATAATTAATTGCATGAAACAGCGAGAATGTTTGATGTAGATTTATTGAAAAAATCAAAGGAAGAGAGGGTAAAATTCTTTAAGGAATACACTATACAACATCCAAAGTTTACTAAAGTAAAGGATGAAGTTATAAAAGAGATAAATTCTAGTGATTACAATATCATAATGGTTATTGGTCCATCTAGAATTGGAAAATCTAGATTGGTTGGGGAACTTATTTTTGAATATCTTAAAAATATGGAGGAAGAAATAAGATTAAATCCAGGAATAATTCCTATTTCAGGGATGGAGTTACCAAATCCAGATTTATCAAGGTTTAATTGGAAGGATTTTTATTTTCGAGTGCTAACTGCATTAAAAGATCCGTTAATAGATGAAAAGATTGACATTGAAAATGAAATTATAAGAAAAGAACCAAAGAAGTATTTAAAGCCCTTTAGGAAAGATACTGCGCCAGAATTAAGGATATCTATAGAATCTGCGTTTCGTAATAGAAAAACTAGGGCTTTCTTGATCGATGAGGCACAACATTTTTTTAAAGTTGGAGGAGGTAGTGAAGCACTCAACGTACAATTTAATTCTATTAAATCTCTTTCGAATATGACTAGCTCAAAGTTTGTCATGTTTGGGACTTATGATTTAAATCAGGTTATTAATTTGGATGGGCAATTAACCAGTCGTGTTAAGGAGGTACATTTCCCTCGATACGATGTAAGAAATAGAGAAGATGCAAAATTCTTTAAGAGTGTAGTGTATACTCTGCAGAAGGTTATTCCTGTAGAAGAAGAGCCGAATTTTCTTGATCATACTCAATATTTGTATAACTTTAGTATTGGCTGTATAGGACTTCTTAAACAGTGGTTAGAAAGGGCGCTATCAGACGCATTGAGTTCAAGTGATAAAACAATAACAATCGAACATTTAGAGAGAAATTCATTAAATCAAAAGAAGATTCTTACTTTAGCTAGAGAAGCTATTAAAGGTGAAAGTGATTTCATAGAAAAAGAGGAAGATAGGATAGAGTTGCAGGAAATCTTGTATGGATCTGTTAAAAAGAGTGGTTCTCAAAAGAAGGAAGATGATAAGAGTACTGACAAAGGTAAGCATAAACGTTCAAAGCCAGGTCAACGTAATCCGCATAGGGATCAAGTTGGGACAGTAAGGGAAGATGAATCCGATTTTAGCGAAATAGCGAAAGAAAACTCTATAGGTGAAAAATGAATATATATATATAATAATTGAGTGAATATCATGTTTTTTCACTCAATTATTAATATCTTTTTCAAATAGAAGAAAATGATTAAGTTGTTAAAAACTTAATTTATTTAAAAGCATTGATTTTGGGGGACAAGAGTAATGAATTCTCTAATAGAAAGTTTAAGAAAAAGTGAAAATCCATTAGGTGATTTTTTATCATCAAGAACAGTATTGTATAATAATATAGAACCGATAAGCATCGGGGAGAGTATAAAATATTTTGTGTAAATGAAAATTTCCATGTAAAAAGGAAGACCTTCTCTTGGTAGAATTAAGTCACCACAACCAATCCTAGAAAAGAGGTCTTCCCTATGAATCAGTTTACAACAGAAATTATCGATGCACTAGTAAAAAAACAAGATATTACCGAGGTTTTTCGTTCGCACTTGGAAATGGCGATCAACTCGCTACTTGTGACAGAGTTAACGGAATTTCTAGATTATGAAAA